>JBEIGR010000018.1:0-20329 GCA_040381795.1 Verrucomicrobiaceae bacterium
CCTTTGTAGGGGGCGAGCATCTCGACGAGGCAGCGCACGACGCAGGACGGGGTGTAGAACTGGCCGCCGTTCTTGCCCTCGGCGCTGGCGAAGCGGGTGAGGAAATACTCATACACGCGGCCGAGCAGATCGACGGAGCGGTGGGTTTTCTCGCCCTCGCTGGCGGCGGTGAGTTCGATGGTGGCGATGACGTCGATGAGTTCGCCGAGGCGCTGTTTGTCGAGGCCGGGGCGGGCGTAGTCCTTCGGCAGGACGCCTTTGAGCCGCGGGTTGTCGCGCTCGATGGCGACCATGGCGTCGTCCACGGTCTTGCCGATGGTGGGCTGCTTGGCGCTCGCTTGGAGGTGGGACCATCGGGCCTCGGCGGGCACCCAGAAGACGTTCTCAGCTTTGTATTCGTCCGGGTCTTCGGCATTGGCCCCGGCGTAGTCGCCCTGACCGGCGAGGAGCTTGGCGCGGTGTTCCTCGAAGGTGTCGGAGATGTATTTCAGGAAGATGAGGCCGAGGACGACGTGCTTGTATTCCGCCGCGTCCATGTTGTTGCGCAGCTTGTCGGCGGTGAGCCAGAGCTTGGCCTCGAAGCCGATGGTGGCCGATGATTGCGAGGTGCCGGAGTCGGGCTTGGAAGATGCTTTGCGGGCCATGAGGGAATTTCCCCTATCCAAGCAGGGAACGACCTGAAAGGCAAGACTGGGAGACTGGGGGACTGGGAGAAGAGGGGACTTTGAGCCGAGCAGCTTGGCGAGCTGCGAACCGGAATGAAATGGAGATAGCCAGCGTCAAGCTGCCCGAAGGGCGAACGAAGAGAGGCAAACAGACTGAGCAAAGCGAAGCCCAAAGGGTGAGCCGAGCGTGAGGCGCGAGCGAATCAAACGATGAGGCTCCGACCTCTGACCATGGCGCTCTGCGGTTATCCTTCCCCCGCGGTGGTCCTGCTTGGGCCAGAACGACGAACGAGGAACAACGAACGAGGAACCAAGAACGAAGAACAACGAACCGAGGATTTATTTTTGAATATTTTGTCAAAAATGGGCTTGCGGGACGGTGACTTTTTTGATGCAATCGGGGTCGGGAGGCTAATTGGCCACCTAGATGGGGGTAAATTTCAACCACGTTGATCCCATGAACACGCCGGACTTTTCCGCCCTGCTTTCTCATGTGAAGGTGACGCCGTTTCTAGGGGAGGCTATCTCCAGCCTGCGGGAGAAGCGGGGGATGACGCAGGCTGAGCTGGCGCTAGCCTCCGGGCTGGATCTCTCGGCGGTGAAGCGGATGGAGGCCGGGCGGAAGCGCGGCGGCTGGGTGGACTCCGTGGAGCGGGTGTGCGAGGCGCTGAGGCGGAGTGTATCGGCGAAAACGCCCGCACGGATGAAGGCCTGGGTGGCGAGGATGGCGATGCGCTGCTCCCAGAGGCTGGTGGAGGCGGCAAGAGTGCCGAGCACGGTGCGATCTCGCTGAAGGAGCCAGGCACCGAGGAGGTGCGGGGCGCTGCCATCGACGAGATCCCAGTTGTTGATCCATCGAGTTTTGACGAGGTAGAGGCTGACGATGCGCTGCTGAGCAGTGGCATCCTTTTTGGCCCGGCTGAAGCGTCGCCCGAGAACCAGCAGCGCGAGGAGCCTCTCTTCATGCCATTCGGAGTGCAGGAGATCTAAAACGTCCTCCTCGCTGAGTTCATCGGTGTGGGGGAGTTCCGCGCGGATTTGTGGCACTTTGAGTCCGAGAAAGAGATCGCCCTCGCCATACTCTTCGGGGCCTGTTTTGAAGAATCACCGAGCGATGGCCGCCTGAGAAGGTGTCGCGGCTTGGCGGAGCTTTTGACGGAGGTCGGGGAGGTTCATGGGTGACTCATGCCACGAACCAGAAAAACACGACGGCGATGGCCGTCGGCATCAAAGCACCGAGGAAGAGGCCGAGGGGGCTGATGCCTTCACCTTTGAAGGCCTCGCTGGTTTGCAAGATACCGGCACCAGCGGGGTTTGGAGCATTGGCGATGACGGTAAGGCCGCCACCGGTGACGGCTCCGGCGACGAGGGCGTATTTCAGCTCGGGGGTGATGCCTTCGACGAGGCTGCCGAGGTAGGTGAGCGCGGCGTTATCCGTGAGGGCGGTGAGGCCGGTGGCTCCAAAGTAGAGCGTGGTGCCATCCATGCCGGCGATGAGTGGTTTGAGCCACCAAGACTGCAAGGAGCCGAGGGTGACGAGTCCAGCGAGGAAGAAGCCGACGAGGAGGCCTTCTTTGAGTTTGAGCTGGTCCTGATACTCCCGCGTGGCGGTGACGAGGCCGAGAAAGATCATGAAGACGCCGAAAAACACATCGGGGTGATGCGCAAAGAAGACGATGGAGGCGAGGAAGAGCAGATGCAGGCCGGTGAGCCAGGCGGGCACGGGCTGCGGTGTCTGCTGCGGCACCTTGATGGTGAGGATTTCCTTCCGAAACACCCATGCGACGAGGGCGGTGGAGGTCACACAACTCGCGGCGGCTTTCCAGCCAAAGGTAGTGAACATGAAGGCGATGTCCCAATCCCATTTCGCCGCGACCATGAGCACGGGTGGTGCGGCGAAGTGTGTGAGCGTGCCGCCGATGGAGACATTCACAAACAGCAGCCCGAGCGTGGCGTAGGCGAGCCGCTGGCTGATGCCACGGTCAAAGTAGCGGCGCTTCAACAGGATGGCGAGGAGCGTCATGGCCGCAGGCTCGGTGATGAAGGAGCCGAGCAGGCCACCAAAGGAAAGTGCGGCGATGTAGAAGGCCATGCTTTCCCGCATGGGCAGCAGCTTGGCGACGAGGGAGATGAGTGCCTCCGCGAGCTTGACCACAGGCCGCGTGGCGGCGACGACCATGACGACGAGCACGAATTTCGGCTCGGTGAAATTCAGGCTCTCGATGTAATGCACGGCCTCATTCACGCTGCCCTTCAGCGCGGTGATGCCTGCGAACAACGCGGCGGCCCACAGGCCGAAGACGACCTCGGTTTCCGCCAGGAAGTGCAGCAGATTCTCCTGGATGGAGCCACTCGGATAGCGATGCGCCCACTGGGCGAATTTCTTCACCGAGAAGGTGTGCAGCACCGCCAAGGCAAAGAGCGTGGTGGCGAGAAGATCGGAGGGCGTGGAGGTCATGCAATCTCAGAAATCAAAGCATGCCGGGTGTGTAGCGCGGGCGGTAGCCGCCTCCATTGCCGGGCTGGATTTGGGAGCGCATGGCGGGATCATCCACGGCCTGATCGACGGCGTCCTGAAGGGCACGGGAGATGAGTTCCTGGAGAATGGGGACGGGAGAGCCGCTGCCTGGACGGTAGGCGGTGGTCTGACGTTCGGCTTTGTACACTTTCGAGAAGAGCACCCGGCCACTGCCGATCTCAACGACATTCATCCTCAGGCTGACATTGGCATAGGGATGCACGAGGAGTTCACCTTGCAGGTCGAGGACATCACCGGTGATGAGGAAGGATGCCTTATTGGAATCGGTTAGCATGCCGCGATACTCCATGGCATGGGCAAAGCAGTTCGCGGTGATGGTTTCGACCGGTGACTGGCTTTGCAATTGATCGATCGGCACGCCGAGGGGGAGTTTGACGGTGCCGAGGTGGTAGGAATCCATGCCGCGCTTGTTGGCAAAGGCTCCGATGGTGAACTGCGGGGCTCCACGCTGGGGGCCGCCAGGAGCGGGGACATAATCCAGGGTGACGGAGGATTGGGTGGCGCAGGAAGCGAGGCCGAGGACGGCAGCGAGGCCCGAGAGGGCGAGGAAGCGACGGGAGGTCATGGTGGTGAGGGAGGGAGATATACGCCCAGGACGGGCAAATCCAAGGACGAGATGCCGTGGAAAGGATTCATGCCATCTGCTAGGAGTTGTATAGGCAAAAAACAACCCTGCCGGATTTGGTCCTCAGGAAAAAAACCCCCAAAACCTGAAACCAATTTACCCGGCAGGGCTGATTTGTTTGTTATATTCAAAAACCGCCCTGCTATGCAATACCAAAAAGTTTCTTTCCAAAAAAATCCTGCCTTACCGAGGACAGCCTGCCTGCTTTTCATTCTGTTTTGGCTTCCCTCAATGGCCTCCGCCCAGCTAGGGAGAGCCGTCCGGCAGGTGATCGTGACCCAGGCTGCCTCATGGACCTCCAACACGGCCACAATGCAGTGCTACCAGCGGGCCTCCTCACGGGATGCCTGGCAGCCAGTGTTTGCGAAACCCGTTCCGGTGCTGCTGGGAAAAAAGGGGCTCGCCTGGGGCCGTGGCGTGTTTGGGGTGCCGCAAAACGGCATTCCGATGAAGGTGGAGAAGGATTGGCGTGCCCCAGCGGGTGTTTTTCAACTGGGGAGCCTCTTTGGTTATGCGGCCGTGCCGCCAGCGGGAGCGAGGTGGCCTTATGTACAGGTGGGGCCCTGGGATGCCTATGTGGATGATTCCTCGAATCCGTATTACAACCGCCACGTCCGCATCGACCCGCGCCAGGGCATTCCGCCCTGGTTTGAAAAGCAGCGCATGCGGCTAGGCGATGCGGCCTACAAATGGATGCTGGAAATCAGGCACAATCAGCAACCGCCCGCCGCCGGGTATGGCAGTGCGATCTTTTTCCATGTGCGACGCGGCCCGGACAAGCCGAGCGCCGGCTGCACCACGATGGCAGAAGCGGATCTCGCCCGCATGCTGCGCTGGCTCGATCCCCAGGCCGCTCCGCACTATGTGCTGCTGCCAAAGGCAGATTACGCCGCGCTGCGCGGAGCTTGGGGGCTGCCGTAAAAACAAAACGCCGCAGATTCCTCTGCGGCGCTTTGCAGATACAAGATAACTAGGCGGCCTATTTCTCCACCCAGCGCACGGCTTCCATGAGAAGCTCACGAGCGGAGGCGAGGCCAAGTTTCTGACGGATGTTTGCCTTATGAGCATCGATCGTCTTAGCGCTAAGGCCAAGCTTTTCAGCCATGGAGTGGGAATCGAAGCCGCGACCGACCATTTCGAAGATTTCGAGTTGGCGATCACTGAGCATGCGGGCGGGTTCACCGCGGGAGCCACCGCCACGGGCGCTACCGCCGGAGACGATGCTGCCGAGCAGTGCGGCGCTGAAGAAGAAGGTGCCGCCGACGATCTGGCGGATGCCCTGGAGCACGCGGACGGGCTGCTCGCCCTTCATGACGTAACCCATGGCTCCGGCGCGGAGGCAGCGCTCGGCATACACGTTTTCATCGTGCATGGAGTACACGAGGATCTGCATGTTCGGGTGGCTGGCTTTGAGTTTCTTAATCAGGTCCACACCACTGCGGTCCTTCAAGGTGATGTCGAGGATCACGATGTCCGGTTTGAGTTTACCGATTTGCTGGAGGGCGGTGTTGGCGTCTTCGGCGCTGCCGATGACTTGCAAGTCCTCCTGCGAATCAATGAGTTTCTTAAGCCCTTCGATAACGATGGGGTGATCATCCAATATATAGATTTTACTTTTCACGGGCCACTTAAGTCGTTGGTGCTCAGCGGTTTGTCAACCCTCCTTCCTTAGTAAGAGCGATGGGAAAATAGCAACTCACGCGAACACCCTTTCCAGGCTGGGAATGGACCTTGAGATGGCCGCCAAGCAGGTTTGCCCGGTATTCCATAACCCTCATACCGATACCAGAATTGCGCGATTTCTTGTTAGATGTGCAGTTTTCGAGGCCTTTGCCGTCATCCGCCACCTCGAGCACGGCGGAGCCAGCGTTGTGCCTGCGTAGTGAGAGGCGGATGTGTTGAGCACCCCCATGGCGCAGCGCATTGTTCACCGCCTCCTGGGCAATGCGGAAGAGATGAATATCTGCCTCCGGCCCGGAAGAAGGGATGGTTTCATCGAAGTGGCACTCGCACTCGCGCCGGAAATTCAGCCGCACCGTCTCCGCCACGAGGTGCAACCCATCGACGAGTCCCCGATTCCGAACGGCGGCGGGTGAGAGACCGTGGGACAGCCGCCGGGTCTCCTCCTGAGCCGTTTTGAATAGATGCAAGATCCGCTCGGCGTCCGCTTTGGCCGTGCCCTCGAGTCCTTGGACGAGGGCCTCCATCAGGGCGGAGACGCCCGTGAGCGTCTGCCCCACGCCATCGTGCAAATCCGCCCCGATGCGGATGTGCTCCTGCTCAGCCACGCGGATGACTTCCGCCTCCAGGCGCTTTCGCTCGGTCACATCGATCCCGGTGGTGACGAGGAAATCGATCTGACCGTCCGGTTTTCTCACCGCCGTAGTCACCGTGGCAATGAGGCGCAGTTCGTCGGATTTGGTGCGCATCGAGACCTGCGCCTCGACCGAGGTAGCCCCCTGCTGCAAAGCCAGAAAACGCTTCTTCGAGGATGCCACCTCGTCGGAAGCAAAGACCGGAATGTCCCACAGGAGCTTTCCAATGACCTCCTTGGACCGAAAGCTGAACAATTCCTCCGCCGCTCGGTTTACCCGCAGCAGGCGGGCAGAGGCATCCAGCAAGCCGAAGGCCACTGGCGAATGATCAAAGAGCACGTTCTTCAATTCCAGTTCTCTCCGCCAAGCCATCTCCACCTCCTTACGGGCGGTCAAATCCGTAAAAATGAGCATGCCGCGTTCCACCTGCTTGTTCTTTCCGAACTGGCAGGTGATCGCCGCCAGCACATCCAACCGGGTGCCATCCGAGGCCTCCAAGCAGGTCTCGAAGCTAGCAGCCGATTTTTTTCCGTTTCTAAGCGCCGCCAGGGTGCGCTCCACCGCCGAGCGGCTGCCAGGCGCGATGATGTCCGCCACCTCATGGCGGAGCAGGGCCGCGCGATTTTGCTTCAGCATCTGGCAGAGCATCGGATTCGCATCGAGCAGACGAAAAGAGCCATCAAAGGACAGCACACCCGCCGTGTTAGTCTGAAAAAGCGCATGGCAGGCCGCCTGGGTCGTGCGCAAAGCCTCCTCCGCGAGCTTTTGTTCCGTGATGAGCACCACCATCCCCACCTCGGTGAGCACAGCACCATCCTTATCCCGCTCAAAAACCCGCTTTCTCACCTCCGCCCATTCATAGCCCCCCGTCTTCCTCAGCACCCGGATGGGCATGGCGTAGATTTCATCTGCCGCCGCCTTCATCATGCGATCATGCATTGCTCGAAACTCCGCCACATCCTCGGGGTGAATGATGCTAAACCAGCTCTCAGGAAGCTGATCGATCTCCCTCTGCTCATACCCATATAGGCCGGAGACATGATCGTGCCCGATGAGAAAGCGCCCCTCCGCATAGGAAAAGACATAAAAGGCCTGCTTCGGCGTCTCCAAAAGCACGTTCGCCAACCGCTCCAGCCGACTGGCCTTATCCTCTAGTGCATGAAGCTCATCCAGCCCCACCTCGGGACGTGCCAGCGGCGGCTTGGCGGCACGTTTTCGGGTGTTTGGAGACGGGGCGGCGGAAGGCTTCCTGGGCATGCCGCGATGAAAGCCGACAACAAATCCTCCTGCCAGACGTTTTTGCCCGCCATGCGCCTTTCACCGCTCCTTCTCACCGCCCTCGTCACTCTTGCCAGCGTCCACCAGCTCCCCGCGCAGGCAAAAAGCCAAAAGAAGCTCATCGAGCTCACTCAGGCTCCGGTGGAAAGCCGGGATGTCGTTTACAAACAGACGCCGGAGGGCGAGCTGAAGCTGCACTTCTTCCTCCCACCGAAGGCTGAAATCGGCCTCGCCGTGCAAAAGCCCTGCGTGGTCTTCTTTTTCGGCGGCGGCTGGAAATCGGGCTCCTACCTCCAGTTCGTCCCGCAGGCCAAATACCTCGCCAGCCGAGGCCTCATCACCGCCTGCGCCGATTACCGCATCCTCAGCCTTCACAAAACGCTGCCGGATAAAGCCGTCGAGGATGCGAAAAGCGCCATCCGCTGGGTGCGCAGCCACGCCGATGAGTGGGGCATCGATCCCACCAAAATCATCGCTGCTGGTGGCTCGGCGGGAGGCCATCTCGCAGCCTGCACAGCCTTGGTCAAAGCCTATGATGCCCCCGGAGAATCTGCCGTGTCCGCCATCCCGAATGCTCTCGTGCTCTTCAATCCGGCGATGAACATCGCCACCCTTCACAAAGAACGTGCAGGCAGCAGCACCTCCGCCATCACGCTGGAAATGGCGGAGGCCATCACACCGAACAGTTTCCTCACCAAGGAGACACCGCCCGCCATTTTCTTCTTCGGCACGGACGATAAACTCAAACTCGGAGCCGATGAATACCTTCAAAAAGCCCACGAACTCGGCCTCAAGGCCGAAATGTGGACCGCCGAAGGCCAGCCGCACGGCTTCTTCAACCGCGAGCCTTGGCTGCAAGTCACCGCTCATCGAATGGATCTCTTCCTCACCTCTCTCGGTTACCTCGGCGGAGAGCCTTCCCTCGTTGTTCCCGCCAACTCCCCTGCCCTGCGGCAGGAAAAGTAATCTCCTGACAACCGTCACCCGCCCACCGCTCAAGGCATGCGTGCCACCTCAGCGTCCGAGCAGGATCAAAATGCCAGCGGCAAGGGCGAGGATCGGCAGCAGCACGCTGGCAGGGCCAAGTTGGATGCCGAAGACGCCGGTGATGCCGACGAGGATGAGGTAAATGGCGAGGACGAGCCGGCCGGAGTTTTCAGGAATGTTCATCGGAGGATGGGGTCAACTGCGGCGGCTGCCGATGAGCAGGAGGATGCCGCCAGTGACGGCCGCGATGCCGACGAGCGGTGGGATCGGGAAGGTGTGTTCCTTTTCGGCGGTGACGTGGATGGGGCCGAGGTCGATGGCTTTCTCGGTCGTGGTGTAGCGGATGCCTTGATAGGCAAACGCGGCAATGCCGAGGACGATGAGCAGGATACCGATGATGCGGGAGGTGGGCATGGTGGGTGGGGGTTAAAAGGTCCAGTTCAGGGAGACGGTGCCAAAGACCTGCGGCTCGATTTGGTTATCAAACTCCTTCGTGCGATAGACGAAAGCGTAGGCGAGCTTGGTGTTCTTGTAGTTGAGGGCGAGCCCCGCGCTGATATCCGCGACGAAGAGCCGGTGCCCCACGGAATGGCTATCGCCGAAGGTGTTGCCATCGAGGAAGACATTCCGGCCGACGGCTCGTCCATCCATGCGGGCAAAGACATACATACCGAGCGGAAACCACGAGCGTGAGGCCCCCATGGAGCCATCGACGGGGGTGGAGGTGCTGCTGGCGGGGCCGATGACGCCGGTGCCAAAATCATCCGGCAGATTTAGGCCAAAGCGCAGTTCCGCGCCGAGGTTCGCGTGCGTTTTGACATTGCCCAAAGCGGCTCCGGCATGCGGCATAAACTCCCAATCGAATCCGCTGCGCTTTACGATGTGCGGAAAGCGCCAAGTACGCTCATAGGCGAGGATGAAGCCGATCTCATTGTGAAGCTGGTTGTCCCACCCATTCGGATGATCAAAGCCTCGGGCATCATGCACATAGCGCTGAGATTCCTGCGCGTAGCTGTAGGAGCCGACGACGCCGATATCGAGCAGCAGCGAGTTCCTCACGCGATCGTTTTTCCACACCACGCCGAGGCCGACGTAGAGCCATCCGGCATACGGACGATCTCCGCCGCTGAGGGCGTAGGTCTCAGTGTTGTCAGGCGTGTAGATGTTCTGGCCGATGCCAAAGACGAGGTTCTTCTGGTAAGAAGTCTCGTTGATGTAGGGCAGCAGATTGAAGAGCGGCAGAAACGG
Organism: Verrucomicrobiaceae bacterium; assembly: GCA_040381795.1. Classification (GTDB taxonomy): domain Bacteria; phylum Verrucomicrobiota; class Verrucomicrobiia; order Verrucomicrobiales; family Verrucomicrobiaceae; genus Prosthecobacter. Next base: position 9,658 of record JBEIGR010000018.1, read on the forward strand.
GCTGGCGTAGGGCGAATCGCTGTATTGAGCGAGATCCGGCGAACTCCAGCTCACCTTCGCTCCGCTGGTGTAGTAGCGATCCGTGCCGGCGAACATGTCGTTCTCATAATAGACGCCGAGCGTGCCGCCGGAGGCATTGGGGTCGGCTGCTATCGCGGATGAGGCGATGGCGAGGAGGGAGAGAATCGCGAGAGTGCGGGAGGATTTCGGGAGGTGCATGAGATCGGACTTAAGGCTTGCCCGGCTTCTTCGGATCGCGGCCTTCGGGGTGTTTGCCACGCTGCTGCTGAGGAGCAGCAGGCTGAGGCACCACCGCTGGCGGCGCAGGTTGGGCGGGTGGTTTCATGCGCTCTTGCGGAGCCTGTGGCCTCGGCTGCTGTGGGGCGCTGGGCGCAGGACGCTCGCCGGGGCGGCGGGTTTCAGGAATGCGCGGGGCTTCAATCGGAACGCGAGGCTGTGGATGCTGCGGTGGAGGATAGGGCATGCGCACGCCGGGTTTTCCATCTGCATTCGGTCTGGCAGGAGGTGTGGCGGGACGCTCGACCTTGGGTGGAGTGTGTTTTTCGGGCCGTGGATCGCTGCGGGGAGCGGTCGGCACAGGCTGGAGTGGCTGGATGGCCGGTGCGGGCATTGGTGGACGATCTGCAGCTTGCGGCTTGCGCTCCGGTGGCCTGGGAGAACTGGGCGGCGTGTTGGGATTGCGTGGATTGTCATCTCGCTTCGTGACGCCGGGAGCAGGTTGAATGATGGAGGGCTTGTGGCCGGTGGTGTCTGCACGATGTGCGGGAGGTTCCGAGAGACGCTGAAAGCGTGGCTGCGCGGGCAACGTCTCAGGCACGCGGGCATCGCCTTTCATGCGTTCACGCAGCGCCTTCACCTCGGCGGTGTTGCCAGCGTTTTTCCAACCGCGATTGACCTCCATGAGTGGCGCTTTTTCGGCGAGACGAGGTGGTGGCGCATTGGAATGATCGCTGATGGCCGGAGCGAGCATGCTGAGCAAGCCGCCCTGCACGCGGGAACGCAGGTTCTCGGCGGATTGACGGCGCGGATCGCCCTCGAAATCGTGACGACGTTCGAGTTTGTAGCGCTGGATGGGCATACGGCTCTGCTGTGAGAGCTGGTCAAAACCAGGACCGCCGTTGTGGATGACGTTGTTGACGTAAGTGATGTGAGTGATGTTCGTCGTCTGGTTGATGATCTGGTAGTTCTGGCTCTGATCGATGAAGACGGTGTTCAGGCGGCGGGCACCGAAGTCGCGATTCTCGATGAAGCGGTAGTTGCCAGGGCCGATGTCGAAGTAGTGATCCACCCAGATGCTGAAGCCGATACTGTGGAGAAAAAACGCCTCGGGAGGTAGCGGTGCCCAGCCGATATAGCGCGGGCTGTGGCGCCAGGAGACCCAGCCGGGCCCCCACTCGGTGCCGGGCACCCAGATCCAGCCATAGCGGTCCACATTCGCCCAGCGCCCATAATGATACACCGCCCAGCCGAAGGGCTCATCGGAGTCCCACGTCCATCCAGCATCCGTGTATGCCCAGCGGCCCTCGCTGTAAGGTCGCCAATCCTCCGCCACACCCCGCGGCTGCCAGCAGTAGCCGTAGTCTCCCACCTCGCGCCAGGTGCCGTAGGGATCGAGATTGTCATAAAAGAAGTCCATCGAGACGCTCTCGCGAGCACCTGCGGATGGAACGAAGGCACCAAAGAGCAGCGCGGTGAGAAAAAGGCAGTGGAGAGCTTTCATGAACGGTTTTGGCGAAAGGAGAAAATCGCCCTCAAGCATTTCCTCGACCTTGAATGATGCGGATGAGCACCATGATGACAGCGACGACGAGCAAGGCGTGTATAAAGCCGCCGATCGTGTAGCTGGTGGCGAGGCCGAGAAGCCAGAGAATGATGAGAACGAGAGCGATGGTGTAGAGCATGCACACTGCTACCCTGCCGCCGAGCCACCTGCGATGGGGTGAAACCCTACTCCTGCGGGGATTCCATTTGCTCATGACCGCGCAGGGACGAAGAGAGCGGCGGACTTCGCATGGAGTGGTGTCCACTCACCCACGCCATGATCCTCGATACCACCTGCCAGCTCGCTTATCACACCACGGAGGAGGTGCCGGCCATCTTTATGCTGCGCCCACGCAGCGGCTGGGCCCAGTGGATCATGCGCGAGGAGTTTCTTTTAAACCCTCGCGTGCCGGTGATCGAGTTCACTGATGGCTATGGGAACCTCTGCCAGAGGATCGTCATGCCAGCGGGAAATTTTCAGATCACCGTGCATTGCCGCGCCGAGGTGGCGGACCAGGTGGATGAAGACTTCCTAGCTCCGCTCACGCCCGTGCAGCATCTACCCACGGAGGTGCTGCAGTTCCTGCTGCCCAGCCGCTACTGCCAGTCTGACGAATTGGTCTCCCTCGCCGCCTCCATCGTGGGCTTTGCACCTCCCACCTACCAGCAGGCGGCGCTGATCCGTGACTGGGTGCATCAGCAGGTGCGCAATGAGCAGGGCACCAGCAACAGCTTCACCACCGCCTTGGAGACGCTGAATACCCGCCGGGGTGTCTGCCGTGATTTTGCCCATCTGGGCATCGCGCTGTGTCGGGCCATCAATGTGCCCGCACGCATGGTGGTGGGCTTTCTGCATGAATTGTATCCGATGGACCTCCACGCCTGGTTTGAGGCCTTCATCGGTGGCCGCTGGTTCACCTTCGATGCCACCTACGATCGCCCGCGCGGCAATCGCCTCGTCGTCGCCTATGGTCGCGATGCGGCCGATGTGGCCCTGGCCACGATGTTTGGAAACTTCACCATGCAGAGCATGCAGGTGACGGTAAGGCCCGCGTGAGCCGCGCCCTCGTCCGCTGTTCGTCGTCGAAGCCCGCTATTCAAGATCAAGATGAAAATCGCGGCAAGCTTCTTGATCACCGGCAGACTTAGCGTCCGCACGATGCTCTTATCTCCCGACACCTCAACACACGGGCCAACCACATCCAGTGCTGCCTTCGCCAACCCCAGATGCCTGCCCTGTGCATCTTTCAGCAGGCAAACAACCACGACAACGAGTGAGAGGCGCGACTAGCGCACGCTATGTCACTTACTCTCTGTGTCTGCTCTAGCGGAAGTCAAACGCCTGACTTGGCAAGCCGCCCTTTGCAGGGCGGTTTTCCCCGGAGATCTCAGCGCAGCACATTCAGCAGCTCGACTCGGAAGATCAGGTCGGCGAAGGGGGGGATTTTCGGGGGTGAGCCACGGCTGCCGTAGGCGAGGTTAAAGGGCACCTGGATGAGCCATTGATCGCCCGGTTTCATCATCTGGAGCGCCTGGGTCCAGCCGGGGATGACCTGGCTGACGCCAAAACTGGCTGGCTGGCCACGATCGTAGGAGCTGTCAAACACGGTGCCATCCACTAGCGTGCCGCGATAATGCACCACGACGGTGTCGTTGATGGTGGGGCGTTGTCCGCCCGCAGGTCCAGATGCCAGCACTTTATAGCGCAGGCCACTGGCGGTGCTCACAAAGCCGGAGGCATCCGCTGAAGCCGTGGCTGGCGGCGAAGCCTGCGGTGCGGTAGCGGCGGCTGTTTCTTTCTTCGAGGAGGTCTGGCAACTCGTGATGAGCAGCAGCGTGGAGGCGGCAAGGGCGGTGTAGTTCATGGAAGATGGACTCGTGCCTAAACCGCAATCCGGACGCTGATTCAATGACCAAACGCCGCCAGTTCCTTGCCATTCGTGCCATCCCAGACGCGCAGGAGGCTGTCCTCACCGCCGCCGATGAGCATGGCTCCATTCGGTGTGCTGGCGGCGGCCTGCATGTAATCTGGCAGGCTGGCTATGCTGCGCACCTCGGCACCTTCATCCGTGACGATGCGCACCTTATTATCCCCGGAGGCGGTGATGAGCTGCTTCGTGGCACCGATGTATTGCAGAGAGGTGACCTCCTTCGTCCAGCCATCGATCTTCTTTTTCCGCTCGCCGATGATCATGTCCCAGGTGGAGACGGTGCCTTCCGCACCAGCGGTGGCCAACACACGTCCATCGGAGCGGAAGGCCACGCTCATGACATGATGCGTATGGCCTTCAAAGAGGTTCACCTGCTTGCCGGAGGAGATGTCTGTCACGCGGGTGATTTTATCCGCCGCTCCAGAGGCGAGGCGTTGGCCATCGGGTGAAAAATCGAGGCACAGGACGGTGTCGCTATGCTTTTCCTTCCAGGTGCGAACGACCTTGCCGGAGGTCACCTCGAAGAAGGTGATGTCGCCCGTGCGGGAAAGCTCACCGCCGCCAGTGGCGAGGGTTTTGCCATCGGGGCTGAATCGCACGGCGTTCACGCGATCCGCGAAGAGGCCTTTTTCATTCAGCGTGCGCTCCAGTGCCAACGCCGGAGCACCGTGGGTGGTCAGCGTGAGCGCTTTCACCGCCGTGAAGGAGCCGTCAGGCCCGGCGGTGATCGTGGTGGTGCCCGCTGTGCTACCGCTGCTCTCCTCAATGACCAGTCCGGTGGCCGCGGCCCACACGCGGAGCACGCCATCCTCGAACAACGCGGCCACACGGCCTGCATCCGCCGAAAAACCAACCGCGAGAGGCTTCGTAGTGGCTTTGGCCAGCGTTTGCTTCAAAGCGGTAAGCTCGGCGCTGGCCTTGTCCTGAGCTGTTTTGGCCGTCGTGATGGCGGCATTCGCCGCCGCGATGCCTTTGGCGTTCTTCGCCTTCGAATCCGTGATGCGTTTCACGTCATCTTCGGCGTCCTTCACATTGCTCTCAGCAGCGGAGACGGCGGCGAGGGCGGAAACCTCGCTCATCTTCGCGGTGATGAGCTTGTCCTGCGCTGCTTTCAGTTCGCGGTCCAGCGTGGCATCCGGCTTGCCACCGGGCACGGCTTTGATTTTCGCGGTGACAGCGTCCACCGCCTTTTGAGCCTCGTTTTTCGCGGTGGTGGTGGGAGGCACGGCCTTTTGCTTTTCCGGCAGCACCTTCTTCATCGAAATAATGGCCTCGTTGGCCTTTTTGAGCAGTTCATCGAGGGCTTTATCCTGCGTCTGCATGCGGGTGATCTCACTCTGCTGGAAGGCCTGCTCGAGCTGGCTGCTCGCAATCGTCCAATCATGCTCCGCCGACTTTTTCGTGGCGGCCAGCGTGCCGCGAAGCTCGATCACGGGCTTTGCAGAGGCTGCATCCCAAAGCCGCACAGAACCATCGGCAGCGCTCGTGGCGATGGTTTTGCCATCGGCGGAGGCGGCGCTGCTCAAAACGGTCAGTTTGGAACTATCGGCGAGCTTTTTGACGACCGCCGCATCCGCCGGCTTCGAGGCCACGGGAGCCGCAGCGGCCTTCGCCGGTTGAACCTGCCAGATTTTCACCTCTCGAAAGCTACCGCTGGCCAACCGGGTGCCGTCCGGGCTGAAGGCGAGCGATTGCACGAGGGCACGATGCGCATCCGGAATCTGCGCCGCGATGCGGCGAGTGGCGAGATCATAGATAAAGATGTCATTCGAGCGACCACAGGCGGCGTAGCGACCATCCTTCGTCATCGCCACCGCGTAAATGGGGTCAATGCTAGCGGCGAAGGCCTTCAGCGCCACGCTGCGCTCGAATTGGGTGGAGCTCTTCGCTCCGAGATCGATCCACTGCTTCAGCAGGGCGATCTCCGCAGGCGTGAGGTTCACCGCACCGGATTTGTTTTTGGGCGGCGGCATCTCCATGTCCTCTTGGTGGAGAGACGCGGTCACGATGAGGCTCTCGGCGCTTTTGCCGGGGATGATCGAGGGGCCTGAATCGCCGCCTTTGATCATCAACTCGGGCGTTTCCATGTTCAGCCCGGCCTTCGTGGTCGTCTTGTTGTGGCAGGAGACGCAGTTCGACTTCAGAAAGGGAAACACATCCCGGTAGAAGTCCGGCTCCGCGAGGGCGGCACCGGGCAGGACGAGAAAGCAGAGAGGCTTCAGGAGCGATTTCATGCGGTGAAACCTACGCTCCCAAACACCTCCAGCATGCAGCCGCCTTACTTCTTCTTCACCCAGGCCTCGATGGGCGTGTGGGTGTGAGCCGGAGCTGCCTCAGCCGTGGTGAAGGTGATGCAAAGGCTCACCTCTCCCTTGGCATCCGGGACGGTGGCCTGGAGGATTTTCACGCCTTCACCTTTACCGTCCTTGTCTTTGCCGACGGTGCGCATCTGCTCACTCGTTGGCTCAGGAGGATCCCCCACGCTGAAAGTGGCTCCCTTGGGCGAGACGATCGTGGCGAGGAGTTTTTTACCACCGAGGGTGAGCACGGCGCTGGCACCATCCGGGGCGATTTCCGCCTTCGTCATCATGCTCCACACGAGGTTTTTGGAGTTCTTCACGATGAGATCGTCTTGGACCACCAGGTAGGGCGCGGTGCCGCGCATCACCATGACACCGCGATGCACGTCCTTGGCCTGCTTGTCGTAAGCCTTGGTCATATCGACAACGGCCAGGCCCTGCTCCGGTGTGGACTGGCCGAGCAGCACGCCAGCACGGGCATCCATCTCCTGGTTCTCGCCCAAGCTGAGCGTGTTCTGACCGGCCGTGCCTTCGACAAAGAGTTCGTAGCGCTTGGTGCGGTCAGCGCCGGGTTTCACTTCAAAGCCGGGAGCACGATCACTCTCCGCACCCAGTTCGAGGCCCCATCGCACGCCGCCCGCTTCGAGAACGAAGCTGCCGATGTCGAGCTGAGCGTGCAGATCCCGATTATCGCCCCCTTTGACCGCCACATACAGGTCATCCTTCGCCCAGCCGCTGCGCACCGTGGCAGCAATGCCGCCGGGCATCGCGAACTCCATGCCTTCTGGCGTGCCCTCTCCGGCGGCGTGCGGATTGTAATACATGAAGTGACCGGTCTGGCCGAAGTAAGAGGAAGCCACGGGCATCTTGGCTCCCGCAGCCACGGCAGGGATGCCGGGATTGCCGTGCAGACCACAAAGCCAAGTGGCCACCCACGGACGTGAACCGGCATTTTCAGCGCTATCGCCATAATTGAACGGCTTGCCGGTCGGACCGTAGAGGTGCAGGCGGGCGACACCGAACTGCGGAATGCCTTCCAACATGGTCAGGCCCAGATCTTTGCCTGCGGTGGCACTGCGAAGCGATTGGATCACCATCGAGGCGTAATCCATCACCGCATCCCCCGCAGCCATACCTTCCGGCCACACACCACCGGGGGCGAAACGCTGGATGCCCTCGCCAAAGAACTTGGCACCTTCATTGGCACACTTCTTGGCCATGTCCGGCGCTTCATCGGCAAAACCAATCGCGGTGATGAGCAAGGCAGAGGCGATCGCCATTTGCTCGGAGTTCACGGGAGCCTCGTCGGCTTTGTCCGGCTTGCCTTTGGCCTTTTTGGAATCGGCTTTCTTTTTGGCGGTCTCAGTGGCTCCGGGAGCAGTGCCAAAGGCAGTGGCCGGCGGCGGTTCCTCGTTCAGATGCGCGATGAGAGCATCGACGCCCTTCTGCTCCAGGAAGGTGCGGATCTCCGTGGCCTGCGGGGCCGTCAATCCATCGCGGAACCAGTCATAGCCCAGAGTCACCGCGATGACCATGTCCGCCACGGCCTGCGCCTCCACGGGATGCCAGTCACGGAAGTTCGTCTTGTCACACAGCAGGAGCAGTTCCCGCTTGGCGCGGTCCATCCACTTCAAATCACCATCGCCATAATGCAGCGCGGCCAGCAGGCCCATGCGATAAATGGCACGGGAGCCCTCGCTCACGGTGCCGCGGATTTCGCCGTTGATGCGATTGAGCTCGGGGTCCTGGAGCAAATCCTCACCGGAAGCCTTCAACACGCCCAAGAGCTTCGTGAGCGCGGGATCGGCGGCGAGCTGGCCTTTGATCGCGGCCCATCCAGCGGCATTTTGAATGAGGCGCGGGCGAACTTTTTGGATGCCGCCGAGGTAATCATTCCCCACAGGTGCTTTGAACTTGGCGATTGGATTAATCACGAACGCCGGACGCGGCGGCGCGGGCTTCTTCATCACGGCGGGCGCTTTACCCTTCGGTGCAGCGGGCGCAGGAGTGGTGGGCGTGGCCGCCGTAGCTGGGGCCGCAGGAGCCGCCGGCGCAGCTGGAGCGGCGGCGGGCATCGCGGCGGGAGCAGCAGCAGGTGGCGCAGCCTTCATCGCGGCGTAGCGGGTCTTGGCATATTCAAAATCCGCCGCGCTGAGGGTATTGATCGCCACATCAAACTCGCGGCCATCCTTCGTCTTGATCTTCAACGTCTTTGCCACGGCATCCACGGAGATCAACGCCGCCTCCACCGTTCTGCCGGAGGTATTGGTCCAAGTGTGATATTCCTCCGCGAGCTGGCCTTTCAAGGTCGAAAAGGCGAGGAAGAGTGCGAGGGGACAGGCAAGACGTGCGGTCGGCTTCATGGAAAAAAGTGGTTGGCTCAAAACGAACGCTCAAAGCAGCCCTTTCCGGGCGATGGGTCAAGCTCGAAGTGCCTCCAGAGACATCACCTTGCCGATCTTCCCAGCACCGCTATCGAGAAACTATGCCCACCCCCGCCTGCTCCCCCTTCCCTCTCTTTGAGCCCGGCTCCGAACCCGGCTGGGAGATCGTCAGCAGCGAGCGGAAGTTCGATAATCCGCACGTCAGCGTCGATTTGAACCGCTACCTCACGCCGGGGCGCCGCGGAAAGCCGCAGCCGTGGATGGTGGTGGGCCGAAAAGCCGCCGTCGCCATCGCCCCGAGGCTGGCGGATGGGCGTTTCGTGCTCATTTCGCAGGAGCGGCTGCCGGTGCGGCAGACGATGTGGGAATTCCCCGCCGGCCAGATTGATACCGAAACGACCTGCGAAAGCATCGCGGCGACCGCTTTGAGAGAAATGCGCGAGGAGGCCGGGCTGGCTCTCGATCCTGAAAACGGCCGACTTACCCCGATGGGCTGGTTTTTCCCTTCGCAAGGTTTCACCGATGAGTGCGTTTACCTTTTCCACGCGGAACCCGTGTGCGTCGTGAGCCAGCCGGAACCGGAAGGCAGCGAGCACATCAGCGCCGTGCGTTTCGCCAGTGCAGGAGAGCTGCGGGGGATGATCGCGGAAAACGAGATCACCAACGCCCTGTCATTGGCGCTTTTCGCGCGGATGGCGGCCAAGGGTTTGCTTTGATTCGATTCATCGCTAGCTCTCCGTCCCCAATTTCTCCCCCATGTGGCAAGGTATCCTCAAAAAAGTCTTTTCCGTTCGTGACAAGGTCGCGCTGAACCTCAGCGGCGAAGGCGATGCCGAGAAGCCCTTCATTGAGCATCTCGAAGACCTGCGCACCATGCTCGTGCGGATGGCTCTGACCCTCCTCATCAGCACCTTTGGCACCTTCTTCTTCTACCAGGAGCTGTTTCGAGCCATTCAGATGCCGATCATTTTTGCCGGTCTTGCCAAGGACGAGGCGGGAGCCAGCCAGCTTTTGCAAAATATCGACGTCGCTGGCCCTTTCATGATGGCGATCAATGTCTCACTGATTGCCGCCGTCATCATCTCCTTCCCACTGCTGCTTGTTTTCCTGCTCCAGTTCATCCTCCCCGGCCTGAAAGACACGGAGAAAAAGCTCCTGTGGCCTGCCATTGGTATCGGCACCGGTCTTTTCCTCACCGGAGCAGCTTTTGCCTACTGGAGTGTGCTCCCCCGCGCCCTCGCCTTCTTTGACGATTTTGCCAAATCCGTCGGCTCACGTCAGGATTGGACGCTTTCGAATTACGTCACCTTCTCCACCCGCTTCGTGCTCGTGTTTGGCATCGCTTTCGAGCTGCCTGTGATCGTCATGGCCCTAGTGAAGCTCGATATTTTGAATTTCACCATCATGAAGAATACTTGGCGGCATGCGCTGGTGGCCATCACGCTCTTCGCCGCCATCATCACCCCCACACCGGATGTGCTCACGCTCATGCTCATGAGCGGTCCGCTCTACGTTCTCTATGGTATCTGCGTCATCCTGGCTTGGCGCATGGAAAAGAAGGACAAGGCTGAATACCCCGAGTATTACGCTCAGATCGAGAAGGACGAAAAAGAGCTCGAAAAGGCCAATAGCGACGATTGGGACAACGACAGCTACAACCCCTGGTCCACCGCCGGAGACGAGGATGAAGACTTGAAGGACGAGTATCAAAAACCCGCCGCCACGCCTTCCGCACCTCCGCCCGAGGTCGAAAAGCCTGCCGCCGTCGATTACGATAACCTTGACGCCGGTGAGGACCAAAGCTCCGTCATGCCCGACGACGAGCCGCCAGCCCCTGAACGCGAAAAAACCACCGAAGACCTCGCCCGCGAGGATGAGGAACGTTCACGCGGCGAGAAGTGATGCATGCGGGAGCTTGTCACCGCTCCCCGCCGTGCCAGATTTCCGCTCCCGCATGAATTTCCCACTCACTCTCTCCTTCAAGTTTTTCGCTCTCAGCCCACAGATCTTCGTCAACGACGCCGCCGGAGGTCCGGTGTGCTATGTGAAGCAAAAGCTCTTCCGCCTCCGCGAGAAGATCGAGCTCTTCCGTGACTCCAGCCAGTCTCAGCAGGTCGCCACCATCGAGGCGGACCGCATCATCGACTGGTCCGCGAAGTACACCTTCAAAGATGCCCAAGGCAATGTGCTCGGCTCCGTGGGACGCCGTGGCATGAAATCCATCTGGCGGGCCCATTACGAGATTTTTCCGCCCAACGGTGGCCCCGCCGCCTTC
>JBEIGR010000019.1:0-20186 GCA_040381795.1 Verrucomicrobiaceae bacterium
CCCCGCGCATCCGCCGCCCGCAAGTCCCTGGCCCCGACCTGCCGTGACCACGGCGCAAATGTGTGGCCGACCTGGGCCGTCAACCGAGCCGCCTGCCCCCGTGCTTGCAAGATGCGGCCTTCTAAAGTGCGAAACTTGGGCTAATAACATGCGCACCGCCGAGGCGTGGTGTGCCGTTTAAAATGACCGGTGCGCACACCACTCCGCGCTGCGTAATAGGCGAGCCGCCATTGCTGACGATGGTGCCACCGAGCGTGGCCGAAACCGCGCCAACATTTTCGCTCACCGGAGTGGAAAGACTCGGCCCCGTGACCGCGGTGCCGAGCAGATCGACTTCATGCAGCGGATAGTCCGGGTCATTGCTCGCGATGGTGAGCAGCGCCTCACGCGTGCCGATGGCGAGAGGTGAATAGGTCAAACTCAGCGTCGTCGTGGCATCGGGAGCCAGTGTTCCTGCCATACCCGTCACATCGAGCGTGAAGTCCGCCGCTTGAGCACCGCTGATCGCCGCGCCGGTGATCGTGAGCGGCGCGGTGCCCGCATTCCGCAGAGTGATGACGCGCGGCGGGGAAGCCACACCGACCGCACCCGTGCCAAAGCGCAGCACCGGTGGCCCGAGCACGATGGTGAAGAAGGAACCTGCATGCACCTCACGCACGCTGCCCACATCCGGCGGCAGGCTGAGCTGGCCATCCGTGTCATGCCCCCAGCCCACCACGATGCCGTTCTCTTTGAGCGCGAGGCTGTGGTACGCGCCACCGGAGATTTCCACGACATCATCCAAACCGGCGGGCACATTCGTTTCGCCGTCATCATTTTCGCCCCAGGCCACCACCGTGCCGTCGGATTTCAACGCGAGGCTGTGGAAGGCACCCGCAGCCACCTGCACGACATTCGTGAGCCCGACGGGGATGCTGATCTCGCCATTTTCATTGTAGCCCCACCCGACGACCGTGCCATCCGCTTTCACCGCGAGGCTGTGGAGCTCACCCGCCGCGATGGCGACGACATTCGTCAAATCTCCCGGTGGGATCGCCTGTCCGTGGCTGTTGTCTCCCCAGCCGATCACCGTGCCCTCCGCCGTGAGCGCGAGGCTGTGATAGCCGCCGGTGGCGATGGCGGTGACGTGCTGCAAAAATGGCGGCGGTGTGGCCTGCCCGTAGAAGTCGTAACCCCAGCCGATCACGGTGCCGTCCTCCTTTAGCGCGAGGCTGTGGTAACCGCCCGCAGACACCTTGACCACATTCGAGAGTCCTTCCGGCGGCGTTGCCTGATCGTCCAAATTTTCGCCCCAGCCGATCACGCTACCGTCCTCCATCAACGCAAGGCTGTGATAACCGCCGGTGGAGAAGTGAACGATGTCATCGGTCAGATGGTGCGGAAACTCGAGCTGGCCCTGATCATCTGCGCCCCATCCTTGCAGGCCGGGACGCAGCAAATCGCCCACAGGTTCTTCGAGCGTCAGTTTCGGCGCAGCATTGGCAAAGGTGAAGAGCGAGTTCGGCGTGTTGCTGCCTGCGATGTTGGTCACCACCACGCTCACCGGGCCGGCGGCATGTGGCGGAGTGACGGCGGTGATGCTGTTGAGGCCATCCACCATGAAAGAGGCCGCTTCCACACCACCAAACGTCACCGATGAGGCCGCGCCAAAGCCCTCGCCGCTCAGCGTGACCGTGGTGCCACCCGCGAGCACGCCCTGCGCCGGACTCACGCGGATGAGCACAGGCCGCGTGACGGTATTGATGGCGTAGCTGTTGGAGGTGCTGGTTCCTAACCCAGAATTGCCGAGTTGATCTGCCACGCCGCTGTGATCGAGTGTGATCACGTTCGCAGCATCCAGCACACCGGGCTCTGGATGCAGCGTGGCCTGCCACACGAGTCCGTCTGCCGTTTGCAAATTAGTCAGCGCACCATGCTCCGCCGTGACATCCGCCAGCGTGAAGCCAGCGGCCAGTTCGTCGAAGGTGAAAGTCACCACCGTGGTTTCACCGAGTCCGAGTTCCGTGTCCTCCACGCTGATCGTCGCGGCCGGCCCGCGGGTATCGAGGATGAAGTCCGTGCCGCCGAGGAAGCTGCCGTTGCTAGCCACATCGGTCGCTGCATCGGCGGCCACGAGCACGGAGCCGAGTGTCAGGTCCACGCCTGCCTCGGGCGTGAGCGTCGCGAACCAGTTCAGGCCGTCACCCAAAGGCGTGAAGTCGGTGATGGAGCCGTGAATCACATTCACATCCGCAGCGGTGAAGCCGGTGACGGGTTCTGAGAAACTGAAGAACACATAGGTCGTATCGCTGCCGCTGAGCACATCATCGAAAAGGACCACGTCACAAAACGGCGGCAGGGTGTCGATGGCGTAGTTGTTGGAGCTGGCGGTGCCGCTGCCGGGAGTGTCCGCCGCATCGGTGACATTGGCGAGATCGAGCGTGATGACGTTCGAGAAGTCCTCTACAAAGGTGGATGGCGTGAATGTCGCGGTCCAGGTGGTGCCGCCATCACTGCTCGTGACCGCACCGAGCACGCCATTCGGCACCACGAGATCCTCGCTTGTAAATCCGAGCACCGGCTTGGTGAAGGTGATCGTCACGGGCACGGGCGTGGCGACGTTCGCGTAGTTCAGGCTAGGTGCGAGGGTGATCGTGGCGCTCAGCGGCACAAAGGCATTCAGCGTGATGCGGAAGGTCTTCGTGGCGGTCGTTCCAGCGCCGTTGGTGGCCCGCACGCCCACCACGGTGCTTCCGGCGGTGCTGGCCGGTGTGAAAGTCAGCGTGCCGTCGTTGCTGAGGGCAGGCTGGACTGTGAAGAGCGAGGTCACCTCCGTCAGCACCTCGAAAGTGATCGGCGTGGTGCCTGCGATGTTGGTGACGAAGCCCGGAAAGCTGCGCGGAGCACCGTCGGCATTTGCCACGAGATTGTGGTATTCATTTCCTGGCACGCTGGTGAGAGCAGGGCCGTCGAAAACGACTGCGGCGAGCTTTTGACCATCTGAGGAAGAGGCCGCGCTGCGCCAATCACGCACCGTATCACGTGCCGTCCAGCTCGTGCCGCTGTCCGTAGAGGTGTGGACACGCCCGCCGAACACGATCGCCAAAAGATTCACGCCATCGTCGGAGCACACAACGCTGCGCCAGCCCTGCGCCGTGGCACGCGCCGCCCAGGAGCCGCCGCTGTTCGTGGAGACAAAGATTTGCTCTTCAATGGTGGTGGCAAAGACTTTGGTGCCATCGGCGGAGCAGGCGACGCTGTTCCAGGCGTGATTGCCAGCGGCGGCGTTCAGCGTCCAGTTGGCTCCAGAATTCACCGAGGTGTAAAACGCGCCGCTGTCTTCCGCCGCGTAGAGTTTGGTGCCATCCGCGGAGCTGGCGACACCGGCCCAGAACAGCGAAGGCCCCGCCGCTGTCCAGGTGACGCCGGAATCAACGGAGCGGCGCAGAACGCCGTTTTGCACACTGGCGATGAGCACACTGCCATCTGCCGAACAGGCCAGCGAACGCCAGAAGCGCGTGCTGTCCTGCGCGGTCCATGAAGCGCCGCTGTCGGTGGAGGTATAAACTTGGCCGCCATAGACCGTGGCGGCCAGTTTGGTGCCGTCGGTGGAGGAGACGATGTTGTTCCAGCTCCGCGCCACGTCACGCGCGGTCCAGGTGACACCGCCATCCGTGGAAGTCTGGATTTGACCGCCGAAAGCGCAGGCCGCCAGCTTCATGCCGTCCGCCGATGAGGCGATGCCGGTCCAAGAGCGCGTGCCTGCCGCGCTGCGCACAGTCCACTGCGCGCCGACGGGCACGGGCGGCCCCAGCGGGATGTCGAAGGTGGCCGCCGTCTGCGCAAAAACCGCCCCTACGAGGCCAAGGAAGCTCAAAAGCCGCAAAACCATGTGGGAACGGAAAATCATGGTTTCGGCGGATTGGGCGGCATATGACGCGGCAGCCTGCCAGCAGCCGTTTCAGAGGCTTGGGAGACGATTTTGGGCTCGGGAGCACCTGGACGAAAACCGCCGCCGGAGTCCGTGGCGGTGAGCAAATTGGCCTCGCGGTCGAAATGGAGGCAAAAATGGCTCGTTGGGCTGCACTGTGCTTGTTTGAGCACGGGGAACCATGCGGGTGCGTCGTTGATGTTCACGGCGCTTGCCTTGGAGTTGAGGCCAAAGGCGTTTTCGGTGATCAGATGCTTCACCAAGGCAGGCGAAGGGCGCACTTGGATGAACCACTGCCAGCTTCCGTCCTGCTGCTCGCAGCGCTCCGCGTGCAAAATTTCATCCTGCGGCCCAGGACGACGCCAGAAGGCTTTTTGAAAGACGATTTCCGGCGGCGGGCCGTGGCGCGCGCTTTCACCACTCTCCGCCTCAGCGGGCGCAGACGGCGTGAGCCACTGCCAGCCTGCGAGGGCCGACAAAAGCAGCGCAAAGATGATGAGCGTGCGTTTCATCAGTTCCCGGAGTGACTGTAGGTGCGCAGGAAGAGCTGGATGTCCTTCACGCTGCGATTGAAGCGTTTCAGCGCCTCCGCCTCATTGGCGAGCAGCGTGTAGGCGGGGATGACGATCTTCCACTGGCTGTTCCAAACACTGCGACCGATGAGGCGGCTGCTGACAAACTCCTGCGGGATGCTGCTGTAGAAGAAATTGGAGTCCGCGACCACGCGGAAGGCGCGATGCTTTCTCAAAATCCACGGCTGCTCGGTGAGCGTGCCTGCGGCGTTGAAGAACTGCGTGCTATTGAAGGCCGTGGCTCCGAGGTTGTAGGGCAGCGGCAGCGCCTGATCATGCACGGTCCAGGAGCGCACCACATCCGTGTCACCCAGCGGCGGCGCACGCAACAGGTCCACGCCACAGGGGATGAGGTACACATACGGTGTGGCGGCAAGCACGTTCGGGTCGTTGAGGTTCGGTCCGGCGACGGTGCCGCTGGGCTGGCCTTCGATGAAGGGGTCCATGCCGACGTAGCCTTTGAAGATCATGCCGGCGCTGAGGATCTTGGTGGCGTAGTTGCTGGCACTGAAGTTGTGATCCCCGCCTGCGAGTGGCAGGCCGAAGAAATTCTCCCCGTGCATGATGTTGCTGCGGAAGGGGATGAGCAGGCCGGGCACCGCGCTGCCATTGGCCTTGCGGAGGTTGTTGCAATAGCGGGCAACGTCCGGGTCGGACATGAGATTGGCCACGACACTCTGCTCCAGCGTTTGCTGCCAGGCCTCGTCATCGTTTGCATCCGCGTCGCTGGTCTTGATGCGGAAAAGCTCATGCCGCAGGCTGAAGACGGTGCCGTTTTGGTCCGGGTTGTTGATGCCGAGGCGTCCCTCTGCCACGGCGAAGTCCGCGTTCATGCGAGCCAGCGTGCCCGCAAGGCCCGAGTCGCCATACTGGCTGGTGGTGGCCTGCGGCGTGTCGTTGGTGAGATCCCCGAGCGCACGCGAGGCGACGATGGAGTTGATGACGCTCTGCCCCTGCGTGGTGCCGAGCAGGCCAGTCTCATAGTCGTAGCTCTTCGCCGCGAGGAAGGTGTAGCGGCTGGCGAGGTCAAACAGCGTGCGATACTGCTCCAGCGCCTCATTGCGGAAGGTGCGGAAGGTCAGATCCCGCGTGCGGAAGCCGCTGACGACGGCGGCGGCTTGCTTGCGGTAGTTTTCGCGGTCTTTTTGGATGTCATCGCCCATGGTGATGAGGTTCCTCACCTGCTGGTCAGCCACCTGGATGTCCTGCGCGAGACTGTTGAAGACGAAGTATTGGTTGAGCAGCTCACGGTAGGTGCCTTCCAGCTCGTACACGGTCTGGATCTGCTCCTGTTGGAGTTCCAGCTCCATGAGCGTCTGTTCCAGATTGGCACCATCTTGACTGATCTCTGGACCGAGGAGGCCAGCCTGACGCTCACTTTCCAAGGCACCTGACAGGAGCCCTGTGGCGATGGCTTGACCTGCGAGCCCTACCACAAGTCTCGAGGCGAAACCCACATCGCCACCGAAGGAAAGACCGAAGATGGCGCTGTCCGGTGTTCCCTCATTCATCGCAGCCGCGATGCCCAAGGCGGTGTCCGCGGCGAGGCCGAGTGAGGCGGCGACGTGTTCTTTGTAGGCGATGCTCTTTTCTTTTTTGATGATGCTCGCCGAGGTGGCAGCCTGGGCTGAGAGCCTCTTGGCGTGGTTGTCAAAGATGTCGATGACGAGCTGGGATTCACGTTTGAAGGCCCGCTGGAGGTCGAGGAGGGCTGCGTGCCCTTCCCGGAAGGCGGCTCGGGCCGTTTGAGCGTCTCGCAGGGCATCCTGGAGGGAGCCGGTGAGGGTGCGCACACCCATGTCGCTGGTGGCATACTGCGCGGTTTGATTGGGGCGGATGGTGAGGCTTTGGGTGACGGTGGCAGGCTTCAGTTGCGTGGCGTTGATGTAGTCGCCGAAGGCATCCTTGGCATTCGAGTTCACGGTGGAGCCATCATAGCTGGAGATCAGTTCGGCGAGTTTTTGGCCGCTGAAGTCACGGACTTGGGTGGGGACTTGCAAAGTCACGGTCACAGGTTGGGTGACATCGACGAGATCAGTCGGCTTATCGATGAACATCCAGCGTTTGGTATCCGGTCCTTCATAGCCCTGAGCGTAGGTTTTGCCGGGGCCGATGTCTCCGGCGTAGGGGCGGCCATAAATCTCCTCCAGCAGGCCGTCCCAGCCTTCTTCGGCTTCAAAGACGGCGGTGGCTTGATCGGAGACTTGCAGCTCCTGATTGCGCAGCAGGCGGCTCATGTTCGCTGCCTGATCAAAGCTGCCGCGTGCATTGAGCACAGCACGCAGTGCACGCTCATAGACCTGTTCGTAGTGTGACTGACCGTCCTGATGGGCTGCGGGTGAGATGTCAAAGGCGATGGCTCCAGGGCTGAGTCCGAGCGGGTTGAGGCCGGCATTGGCGCTGTCCAGCGTGGTCTGGAAGGTATCGGCAGCGGTGGCGAGTTCTTCGATTTCCGGCACGGTGGTGCGGTCGATCTTTTCCACGCCGGTTTTGGAGCTTTGATCCGGCAGCAGCGCATTGACGGTGACCCAGTGGAGGTAATTGCCCTGCGTGCCACGGCTGACCCATTCATCAAGACCCCAGTAGCGTTTTTCAGTCGGAGCTCCAGGTTTCACCGCCTGATCACGCAGGTGGGACCAGCCTGCGGCTCCGTCTTTATAAACCTGCCGGTGGGTGAGGGAGATGACCTGCTGCGTGGCGCGGGCGAGGTTGGCGGCACCAGCGGCAAACTTACGCTCGTCCTGGTAATCGACCTGGATGACCTGCCCGAGCAGGGTGATGGCCTCTGGGCGCGGCGTCCAAGTGAAGAAGGGGTGCGTGAGCAGTTTGTAGTAGTTTTTCAAACTGGTGAGGTAGTGGCCATAGGCATCACCGTGGCCCTGTGGGAACATCAGCGCTGCATCCGCCGCATCGACGATGCCGTTGGAGGCGGAGGAGTTTGTCTTCTCGCGGATGTTGTAGTTCACGGCGTAGAGCACCTCTCCGCTGTTGATGCCGCGCGTGTAGTTCCAGTAGAGGCGGTTGTAGATGGGGGAGACGGCGGTGCCTGGGGTGGCGAAGTCATCCCGCCCGCGCAGCAGGGACAGCTCCTCATCGAGCGAGCTGGCGACCTGGCCCTCGAAGGAAAAGCGGCTGGTGTTCACCTCGACGAGGTTGTCCGCGTCATCGACGGCGATGGTGGGATTGGCGGCGTCGGCATAGGCTTCGTTACCCAGGATGGTGTAGAGGTCGTTGAGGTAGCCGGCGGCGAGGAGCAGGGCGTCATTGGTGCTGCTGAAGTCGATGCCGTTGCCGATGGTGAAGCTCTTGCCGCGATTGAGCACGGTTTCGTAGATCTCGATGAGGCCGGCCTCGTTCACGTTGTCGAGATTGAGGGCAATATCTCCCTCCCAGCGTCTGCCAGCCTGGGTGAGCATGGACACATCGGTATTGATGGCGTTGTTGAAGAGGTCCGTCACGCGTTGGTTGAAGGGCGTGATCTTGGCCAGCACACGCTTGATCCAGCCTTCGACGAGCTGCTGCGGCATCCAATCGCTCCAGGTGGTGGTGCCGGCACGCTGGTAGCGCATGGTGAAGTAGGTGTCCCCCATGAGCACGGCGGGGCTGCTGATGGCGGCTGTGGGGCTGCCGCCTACGGTGATGGTGTTCGCCCAGGTGCCGTTGGGGGCCTGCCAGCGGGGATCGGTCTCGCTGGTGGGCAGGGCAGGTGGTGCGCCATTGACGGGGAAGCTGTAGCGCCACTGGAAGGTGAAGTTGTCCGGCTTGCCGCCGTAGTCGCCGCTGTGGCGGAGGGTGACCTGCTCATCGAGCGGATTGCTGCTGAGCAGCACTTTGAGGTCACCGCGGTAGAGCAGGTCATTGACGCGGACGATCTGCATGACCACGGGATCACCGCCATCCGTGAAGGCCTGGCCGTTGCCAAAGAGCAGCGTGACGTAGCCGGTGCCATCCCCGGTGGAGCTGAGCGCGTAGCTGTCCACAGCGGTGTCCGGATCGGTGACCTCGGTGAAGGTGGTGCCGTTGACGTTTCGATCGAGTGCGGCATCCGCTTTGTAGATGCTGGAGCCTGCGGGCGTCTCGCGGTGGGTTTCGAGCTTGGTCGCTAGTCCATTGATGGCGGCGGTCCACTTGACGTAGTTGGCATCGGTGCTCGGGCAGAGGGCGATCAAGGCCTGCCGATCATTTTCAGTGAGCATGTTGAGGTTCAGATAGTCCTCTCCGACGACTTCATCGATGAATTCGCCGATGAAGACGAGGCTGCCGCGGGTGCCTGTGTTGGGATTGAAATAGACGCGGCTTTGCAAATGCGCTGGAAGGCCCTGGAAGTAGAGGCGCCCACCGGGTCCGGGTGTGGTGTTCACGGCGGCAGGCATGGCGGTCAGACCACCCGAAGCACCGAAGGCAAAGGTCTTCTCGCGGGTGGAGTCATGCATCCGCACGCTGGGCGTGCTGGCACCGCTGATGGCGATGGATTGCTGGTAAATGACCTGGGCGCTTTTTTGCCCGCGCACCTGCGGCAGGCCGGATTTGGGCTTCAGCAGGGTTTCAGCACGCTGCAGCTCGGGCACGGTCTTGGCACGTCCGCCGAGGGCGGGATCATCCGGCCAGCGGGGGACGATTTCGATGTTGATGGCATTGCCAGTGACTTTGTCCTCAGTGCCCAAGGCGGAGATGAAGGGCATGATGGTGCCCACAGCGGGCTGCGGGTTCCTCCCCGGCACAAAGAAGCCGTCCAGGCTCTTGTAATAATAGCGCATGACCATGCTAGGAGGTGTGGCCGCGCCGCGTGCCTCGGGTATGAAGGTAGGTGCGAGGTTGGAGGGGGAGGAAGGGAAGGGCACCGTCTTCATCTGCGCACCGAGCTGGTAGCGCACCGTGAGCGTCTTATAGACGTTGGGCACCGGGTCAGAGATGCCGAGATTGGCAAGGGTGATGGCGATCCTGGTCTGCGAATTGAACCAAGTGCGGACGCGTGCGGTGACATCCGCCTGGTTACTTCCCGCGCCATAGGTGGCGGAGATGACGCTGCTGGCGGCATGCGCACCGCGGTAGAGCCAGTGCTGACCTTTGCGATCCACATAGGTGAAGGAGCGGTAGTCGGCGAGGCCAGGGACGGTCGTGGAAAAGCCGGAGGGCGGATTATCCACAGCGGAGATGACTTCTTCGTTGCGCACGGTGTCGTCGTCCTTCAGCGGCAGGGGCATGGCCTCCAGTGGCATGATTCGGGCCAGCGGAGCACCTGCGGGCTGGTCATAGCGCAGTGGATTGGTCGCATTCGATGCCTCGACGCGTGCGATGCGCATCGCAGGCCGTGCCGGCACGCTGCCAGCGGCAGGCTCCGTGAAGGCGATGAGCACAAAGGGCTGGGAGGTGAAGCCCACGCCGGTGGTCACATTCAGGTCGGTGCGCAGGGCGTAGCCATTGCCAGCGAGCATGAGGGCGTGCTCCTCGTTCGGGTTGTAGCCGATTTGGGCCGGATCATTCTGCACATACACTTTCCCTTCGGCCTGCGCCGTGGTCAGAGGCGGGTCAAAGCCTCTGCCAGAGGCGATCACCAGCCGCTCGGGGTTGGCGGGATAGATCACGGTGTAGCGTGCGGCCTTGGCGGGTGTGAAAAACGGCTGGAAGAGGCCATCCGGGTGGCTGACTTTTTTCAGCCACCACACCGTCAGCGTGCTATCGCCGCCTGGCGCGGCCGTGTTCACAGGGATGATGCCTCCCGCTGCGGCCGCCTCGACTCCGGCGACGAAGGGATTGATGTAAGCCTCCTCCGAGTAGAGCCGCCCGGTGGCGAGGTAGCCTGCGAGCGCATATTCTGCGGTGGGGGGCTGCAATCGCTGGCCTACATTCACCGTGAAACTCAAGTCCGGCAGGCCGTCTGCGTTGCTGTCGTTGAGCGTGGATACCGCGGGTCTGCCCGTCAGCGGTCCCGCGCCGTCTGGATCAGGCACCGCAGGGCTTCCATACAGACCTTGAGACTGAATGTAGAGGCGCACATAGGCCGGGCCGCTGGAGGAGATGAATTTCAGCAGCGTGCGGTTCGTGCGGTCGGTGGAGTTTGCAAAATTCACCAGGAGCCGTTGGCTCGTGCCATCGAGCCGTGTCTCCTGCTCGGCGGGGTCGTCCTGGTAGATGAGCTCCGGCAGGCTGGCACTGTTGAATTGCAGTGCGGAGGTCTCCACGTTGCCATCGTCCAGCACGTTCACGCCTTCGTAGGCGGCCAGCGAAGTGGGCCACTGAAAGATGTAGTTCCGCCGCAGTTTCGGCCAGAGGATGCGGATGTCCGGCGGGGTGGTGGAATAGATGCCGGCATCGTGCTCCTCCAGCCAGTAGATCGTGACATTGTCCGGACTGTCATTCTCCCGCTCGGCAAAGTAGCGGTTCGTCCCGTCCGCCTTCTGGTAGGTGCCATACGGTGTTTTTTGGCCCAGCGCCACACTCGGCACCAGTTGCGGGATTAAATCCCCATCCCCGCTCTGCACGGGGCCTGTCCGTGGGAGCAGCGCATCGCCGATGTTTGTCGGCACGGTGACCACCTCCGCCACCCGCTGCACATCCACCACATCCGCCCCCAGGAAGACATGCACGCCGTCCGTGTTGTTCGGCAGTTGCTCACCCAGATACTCCACCAAAACACGCCCCTCTTCATTGTAGGCGCGCAGCATCGCCTGCCCGCCCTGGTTTTCGAACCACAGCGTCCGCGTCTCCTGCAGGGAGCCGACGGTTCCAGGATTGCTGCCCACTGGCACAAACTCGTTCACCACATTGCTGGGCAGGTAGGGGTTGTAGAGCACGTTCACCCGGCTGATGCGCCCGGTGGGGATGGTCACTGGCTGAGCGTCGAAGCCTTTCTCCGTCCAGAAAACCTGCCGCACCGGCGCGGCACTGCCGGAGGACACCGCGAAGGTCTCCTGGCGGAATTTATAGCTCGGCACGGTCTCCCCCGGCCCGCTGGTGTCCGGCGCGGCGGATACCCAGGTGATGGTGACCCGCCCTGGCTGGGAGGCAAACACACGGCCCGCATGGGGGCTGAAGTAATACGGCTCCGGTGGCAAAAAGGGCCGCGCGGTGGCGCTGGGGATGGTTTGGTTCGCACCGGTGATGAGCTTTACCGTCGTCCCGCTCACGGAGGCCACTTTGGAGCCCAGCAGGGTGGCCCCGCTCACCAGTCCATCCGGCAAGGAGGCGACGGTGACCTCAATGTCTCCCGCCGTACTCTTCGTCACGCTCACCGTGCCACCGGGGAAGACGGGATTGCTCAGGGGAAGATTGCTGGTGCCCTGGGGGGTAAAGACCTCCCCCGGACTCACCGGCCGCGGCCGCCAGTAGCTGGCTGGCACCGCGCTGCCATTCCAGCTCAGGGTGGGGCGTTCGATCACGCTGCCCATCAGGTAGCGCGGCACGCCGCTGGCAAAGCTGTAGCCAAAACTCGAGGCCACCAGGATCACCCGCGAGGACTGCGGGCGGGCAACGGTCGGGTTCACCCGCCGTGAACTGGCGGAAGTGCCCGCCATGCCGGCGAACTGCGGGGTCGTCACCGCAGCCCCTGATGCGATCGCCGGCGGGGCGATGGAGACATGCGGCACAGCCGTGTAGCCGCTGCCACCTCCGCCTCGGGGGACGTCGAATTCGATCCTTTTGACACGACCACCCTCAACGACTGCCGTGGCTGCGGCCGTGGTGCCGGAAGCCGGCGCGGAGATGACCACCAGCGGCGGGGAGGCATAGCCCGCGCCGCCGTTGCGCACGGTGATGGAGGTCACCGTGCCGTTGCTGAGATTGGCTGAAGCTCCGGCACGACGTTGGTCGAGCACGTTGCGCACTCCGCCTTTGATCTCGAACTGCGCCATCACCGGCCCCGCCCACAGCAGGGCGGCGAAGAGGAGGAATAGGATGCGTGAAGTCATGAAAAAGTAGGTCTCGGTTCTCAGTTCGCGGTTCCCGGATGGTCACCATGGCCGGTTCAGCGCCGTGGGTGGCCTCACTCGGCTCCCGTGTCTTTTTTCAGCAAAACGGTTCGTGCGGCGGGTTTCGCCGAATCGTCGAGCAGACGCTCCAAAGCAGCCAGTTTGGCATCACGGGCCTTGTCAGCAGCTTCGAGGGCTTTGAGGCGTTGTTCCTGCGCGGCGAGCTTTTCGCTCAACTTCGCATTTTCAGCCTCCAAAGCGGCCACCTGTGCATCTTTTTCCTTCTTGAGCTGCTGCGTGGCCGAGACGTTCAGCATCGAGATCGCGTCGTAATCTACTGTCAGGAAGTCGTTAACCCGCTTGCCATACACGAAGACCTTCTCCGCCGCTTCTTCACTCTTCACGGTGAACTCGTGTGCTCCAGACACGCTTTCCACCTTCACGCCCTTCATTTCACTCTTTTCGAGGTAGAGATCGACGACATCTCCCGCTTGGAAGCCGTGCGGCTTCTTCGTGGTCACGTTCAGCAGGCTCTTCGCGGCATCGTACTGAGTTTTTTCAGCGAGCTGATACACGCTGGGCACAGTTTGTGGCTGCGGGTGCCGGCTCACCGCTTGTGGGAAAGCTCTCTGCACCTCCTGCGCCAGCAGCATCTTGTGCGGGCGGTGACCGTCACGTGAGCGGTCGACCCAGGTGTAGTCGGTGACACGCAGATTCATCACCGTGGCCAGATCCGCCACACCATCACTCAGGCTGCGCACCTGCTTGGCCCGCGCATCGGAGGCATTGTGGACTTCATTGCCAAACCAAACGCGGGTGCAGATGGTCTCGCCCTCGAAAAGCGCGGCGATTTGGCCGAACTCGATGGTCGAATTGTCGCCATATATTTCGCTTGCCCCACCAGCTCCGGCCACACCACCATCCGATCCGAGAAAGACACCCAGCGATGACTGGTTTCCTGACAGCGTAGCCTTATTGAACGTATGAGTCGCCACATCCACATGCAGCATCGCTTTCGGAGCCGTCGTGCCGATGCCTACTTTGCCACTGGAGGTGATCGAAGCCGCACTGAGCGCTCCGGTGGAGGTGACCGAAGCCGCACTGAGCGCTCCGGTGGAGGTGACCGAAGCCGCACTGAGCGCTCCGGTGGTGCTGATGCTGCCTCCCGTAACGCTGCCGGTCACGATCAAGTTGCCGTTGCTGCCGTTCAGAGACATGCGCTCCGTGGTGCCGCCAAACCATTTATGGATCGCGGTAGCAGGTGTAACGCTGAAGAGCGTGTTGGCGGCGATGCCGAAGCCAAAAGGTGTGGAACTGTTGTCAATTCCAGTCCACAAAATCAGGCGCATCCCGCCGCCGCCGAGTGTGCTGGTGGTCGGTTCACCGGTGAGGCCGCCGTTATTCACATTGATCTGCCCGCTAAACGTGCCGGAGGTGCCGCTCAGCGCCCCCCCAAAGGTGCCGTTCCGCGCAAAGGTCATGTCCCCGTCCGAGTTGGCGGTGAAAATCGCCGGAGCGCGCGCAACGATTCCGTTCATCCAGCGAAACACCGCCGTATTGTTGTTCTCATTGGAAAGGCTAAGGTCACGCCCGAGGCCCGCTGTGTTGGAGGCACTATGCAGGTGGAGACGGGCCGACGTGTTACCCTGAACTATGGCGATGCCGCTGTCGGTGCCCGCGTTGATATGCATGCCCTTCCAATTTGCCGCATAGGCCAAGCTCGACACCGGCGTGCTGGTGCCCAGCCCCAGGTTGCCCGTGCCGGTCAGGGTCATCAGCTCGGACCCTGCCGCGCTATCGAGGAAGGAATACCTGCCGCTGCTGCCGCCTAGGTGGAGGCGGAACTGGTTGCTCTGCACGCCAAGGCCATAAACCCCACCAGCGACGTCAACCAAGGCCAGCTTGGTGTTGTTGAAGGTGGTGCCGAGGGAAAGCGGGGCGCTGGGCGTAGTCGTGCCGATGCCGACGTTGCCGCCATTGGCCACTGTGAGCGCCGTGGTGCCGCCTGCGGAGAGACTCTCCGCCACGCGGGCGCGGAAGGCATAGGCTGTGCCCACCACCTGCTGGCGTGGGCTGATTTCATTGTCCGAAGTGGTGATGGTGGCAGCCCCCGCCACCGTCACACCCAGGAAGCGCTCCGTGCCATTGAAAACACCGGCCAAAGTGACCAGCGGCGGACCTTTCCCAGTCTCGGAGGGGCCGAAAGTCTGCGTCGTATTCGCCAGCCCGTTGCCGACGAGCACGCTGAACTCCCCGTCCGAGATCGTCACCGTCTGCGATTCCGAGTAGAGCAGGTTAGCCGCGGCCGTGCTGGAGGCGCTGTCCCAAATACGGAAGATGACGGTGCGGTTCACCGGTGTGCCGGCTCCCACGGGTGCGCCGGAGGTGTCCAGGACGCGGCCCTGATAGCTGATGGTGCTGGGAACTGCCGTCGGAGCCTGAGCAGAGGCCCACAGGGGCAGCAGCACGGCGGCGGCGAGGAGGAGAGGATGGTGGATGTAGGTTTTCATGAGATTAAAAAAGGGAGTGTGTGAATCAGGAAAAGTATCAGGGATTGATGGTGAGGGTTCCGAGCTCGGAAACGCGGCGTAGTTCGAAGGTGCCCTGCACCCGCACGCCGTCCCCGCCATTGGCCGTGGTGTCACGGTGGATGCCCTGCACGGCCTCGCTGTAAGTGCCGCCGATCACCGTGCTGCCCCAGCCGGGTTTTGAGGGGCTCAGCGCCGCGCTGGTGTAATCTTTGAGAGGGCCGCCGCCGCTGAAAATTGTGCTCTCGAGGAGACCGTTTCGCGGGATGTCCACGTCCACCACAAACTGGTTGGTCCCACGCACCTCAGTGATCAGCCCGGTAATGCCGCTAGAGCTGCCATTAATGTAAAATTGCGCAATCATGTTCACCGTGAGGCCTGCATTGGTCCCGCCCGCGATGGTAAAGACCCGCGCCTCCTCCGGCGGCACCGCCGTGAACTGGAAACTGATCTGCCGCGTCACGTCATACGCCAGATCTGCCTTGTGATCCGGGTGGTATTTGTGCGTGAAAGGATTCGTGGCATTCGACTTCGCCGTGCTGATGCTGGCCGTCAGCGTGCTCGGCAGCGCCAGCGTGCCCGTGCAGGCCGTCACCGAATCCAGCGGCAGATGCGCCGCAGAAAGACGCCGCGCATTCTTCAAATCCGCCACCAGAAGGCCGGATTCCTTCGTGCAAAGCCCCGCCGAGGCTCCTCCCGCTGCCAGTCGGCCCACATACACCTGCGAAAGCAGCCGCGCCGTGCCGCTGCTGTCCACATGCACCAGCCAGCGCAGCGGAAAGGGCCGTGAAACGGGCTTGATCGAATCTCCCTGCGCCTTGCTCTCCACCGCGCTCACCAGCGCCTCTCCCATCCACAGCCCGCTGAGATCCGTTTTCAGCGCCCGAACCGGCACCCACACATCACACAGATTTCCCCCGTCACGCACCCGCAGGGCGTGTGAGTAGGGCGTGGCCGTGCTGGAGGCCGTCATCGCCCCGCGCTGAATGCCAAAACGCAGCTCCACCGTGCTCTGCGCCGGCACGCTCTGGGTGAAGGTGCCCGTGATGAGACTATCCACCCACAAACCCGTGCCCGCGTCGAGCGTGCGGCTTGTCAGTGGCACCATACCCGCCGCCAGCCCCACACTATTGGTCGCCTGTGCCCGCACACCGAGGCCCGTGGGGTAGTCTGCAGAGGCTTGGGGGAGGATGCTCGCCGTGATCGCCGCCGAGGTGTTGTTTTTCAAATACATCACGATCTCCGATGACGTGCGGCCAAAGTCGATCGCCTCACCCGTGCTCAGAGAAACCTCCAACGGCGCGGAAAACGTGCCCACCGTCTCCGCCGAGAACCAATAGGCCTGCGAGGCGTCCACACGCTCTGCGGTGGGAGAGAATATCTGCAGCGGATTCGTCGTTCCGAGGTCGCCGCCTACATATTTGTAGATTTTCGTGCCTGTGGAGATCGCCGTGGGGAAACTGGCAAAGTAGTTCGTGAACAGCGGGTAGTTCCCGGCGGCGTTCGAGGAGGGAAAACCAAACAAATTGGCCCCATTGCGCACCCACGAGTTATCTGGCAGCCGCACGGCCATTTTGAGCGTTACCGCCGGATGCGTGGTGGTGCCCGCGTCGCTGCATTTCACCAAATAAGCCCCCTGCGTGAGGCTGGAGAGCGAGTTCGCATTCTCCCCGCGCCGCCACACGCTCCACTCCGGCGTGCCCTCCGCCGGAACCAGCGAACTGGACATGAACTGCACCTGATCCGGGTTCGGATTCCAGCGCCAGATCTCCTGAATCACGGCGCTGAAGCGTAAATGCGCCTCGATCGTCTGAAACGTGGCATCCCCCGGCACATGGATGGAGTTCCACCCGCCCTTCAGCGTGTAGCTCATCTCCCGCCACTGCGCATGGCACAGGCATGGAGCCAGGAGCATGGAGCATGGGGCCAGCAGCCAGAGCAGGCTGCGGAGCCTCTGGCAGATCGTGCGTTTTAGATTCTCGTGATTCATTGGTCGAAATTTAGATGGGATGTTTTGACTCCATGCTCCAAGCCACTACCGCACCGTGAGCCGGTAAAACTCCTTCACCCCACCCGCCTGCGGCAGGGCGTACGCGGAGCGGATGCCGATCTCCCTTGAGGTGTGTACCTGCGCCCCGGTGCCCGGTGCATCGAGGGAGAATGCCATCGGAGCCCAGACCTTCATGTCCGTGCTCCGCTCAATGGTGTAGGTCTTGCCTGTGATGGCAAAAAACTCGAAGCGCACGGCCTGCTCGGTCTTGTCCTTGATCTCCAGGCCGAACCGCTCTGTCGCATCCCCCGCAAAGGTGCCCGCGATGTATTCCAGCCAGTTGCTGAGGCCATCGCCGTCGAAATCGCCGTTCTTGTTGATCAGATTTAGCGGCCAGTTCCCGTTCCCGTCCGGGTAATGTCCGGCCTGATAGAGCTGCCAAGCTTCCCACACGTCCGGCAGGCCGTCACCGTCCAGGTCCTCTCCCAAATTCAGGTCCAGCCGCACCCTTTCGCCCCCCTTCCCTGCCGTCAGGCCACCCTGCACTTCAATAGGGTAAAACAAGGCGTCCCCGATCTGCACCACCACATGAAACAGGCTCTGTGCCGGGATGGCTTTGTCGCTGTAAACGGTAGTACCACTGCGGTTATGGTCCAGACGCACGTTCAGCTCGTAATTCTGGTCCAGCAGGCTGCCACCCGTCAGCGGCGCACGTCCGATCTCCTCGGTGCCATCCTTTAGAATCAAAAACGCGCCCTCAGCCGAGATGCGCTGCCCCGTCTCGTCACGCACCTGACCGTAGATCGTATAATGAGGGGCTGGCGGAAAGGCCAGCGCAGCGGGTGAGCAGGCACCTAGCACTGCTAGCACCAGCCAGAGTCCGGAACGACCCGGGAAGAGCAAAAAAGAGCCAAAGAAACGCATAAAAGGAAAAAGCCCCCCCCCTTTTGAGCACTTAATCGGCCAATCACCAAGAAACAATCGTGCGAATATTCTCAAAACTGCACCCTTCGAGATCTACGGATAGGTAAGTCCTATGACCCAAGGGCCTCGGTGATGCGGACGAAACAGGCTTTCCTTGCGGCCTAAGTTATTGGCTCACTCCTGCGCCGCGCCGCCGGGCTGCTCGGGATTGAAGGGCTTCACGGGGCCGGTGTATTCGCCGGTCACTTTCACGGCGGCATTGTCCTGGAGGCCCACGAGGCCGTCCGCCACGATCACCGTGCCTTCCGCGATGCCGGAGACGATTTCGAGCACGCCCGGTTTGCGCAGGCCGGTCTTCACTTCGAGGCGTTTCGCTTTGCCATCGACGATGGTGAACACATACGCCTTGGCTCCAATGGGCACGAGCGAGCGTTCCGGCACCGCGAGGGAAAGATGCGGCGTCACACGCAGCGCCACGAGGACGAGCATGCCTGGCTTGAGGGTAAGATCAGGGTTCGCCACCTCCGCACGCGCGGCCACGGAGCGGGTGACGGGATCGAGACGCGAGTCGAGATGGGCGAGCTTGCCTTCAAACTGCCGTCCTTTGACGGTTTCCGCACGCGCCACGATGGCGGTGCCTGCTTTCACACTGCCGAGGTAGGTCTCCGGCACGGAAAAGTCGATCTTCACGACGTCGATCTTGTCCAGCGAGGCAATGATGGTGCCGGGTGAAACCAGCGCTCCCACGCTGATGCGGCGCAGGCCCAGCCAACCATCAAACGGCGCGGTGATCACCCGATCCGCGAGACGAGCTTCCGCCTCGTTGATCTTCTGTTTGGCGATGTCGGCCAGCGTGAGACGCTCCTGCAGGCGGGCCTCGGGAGCCGCCCCGTCTTTGACGAGGTTTCGCAGGCGGGCGATCTCGCGATCTTCCTCGGCCAGCGTGGCTTTGGCGGAGGCCAGCATGGCCTGCTCCTCCGTGTCGCTCAGTTTCGCGAGCACGGTGCCTTTCTTGACGAAGTCGCCATCCTGGAAGGACAGCTCGGTGACGTGCTCGGTGACGTTGGAGGAGATGTCGGCCGATTCATAGGCCTGCACGGTGCCGATGGCATCGAGATCGAGGGCGAAGTTGTCCTTCGTCACCTTCGCGGTCGTCACCAGCGCCGCGCCTTTAGCCTTCGCGGCCATCTTCGGCTCCGCCGCAGCCTGCTGCTGCCGTTTCCAATACACCCAGCCGCCACCTCCCACTGCGGCGGTGATGACGAGGAAGACAAATGAGCGGAGAAGAGCGGACGGACGGGCTTCGGACATGAGGTGAGGCGAGAGTCAAAACGCGAGCGGCAGGCCGGATTCGCGGAAAAGTTCGTGGGGAGAGGTTTGCGTGATGAAACGGGGCGGGCTAAAGGCCGGGGATGCAGGTCTTGCACAGCATTGAGGCGCTTTCCAGCCTTCGTGGACCCGTGGCGCTCGCCATCGGGGTCTTCGATGGCGTGCACCTCGGCCATCAGGAGGTCATCCGCGCCGCCTGCGATCACGCTCGGGCGCACGATGGCACGGCGGTGGTGATGACCTTTCACCCGCATCCGCTGCATGTCCTGCGACCCGGCGCGGCTCCGCGACTGCTCTGCGGCGAGCGCCACCAGCAGCACATCCTCCGCGATCTCGGCGTGAGCACGCTGCTGCGCTGCCCATTCACCTCCGAGACCGCTCAAACACCGGCGCGGACCTTTGTCACGCGCCTCGTCGCGGCGGCGCGACCGCTCGGCTGCATCTCCGTGGGCCATGGCTGGAGCTTTGGCAAAGGTCGCGAAGGAAACATCCACCTCCTCACCGACCTCGGCGAGGCGCATGGCTTTGCCGTGTATGGCGTGCCCGCCTTCCGCGTCGAGGGAGAGGTCGTCAGCAGCACCGCCATCCGCGAGGCCGTGGCGCGGGGTGATTTCGCCAAAGCCGCCCGCTTTCTCGGCCGTGAGTATGCGGTCATGGGCCGCGTCATCGAAGGTCAAAAGCTCGGGCGCCAGCTCGGTTTCCCCACGGCGAATGTGGAGGTGGAAAACGAGCAGCTCCCGCCCCTCGGCGTGTATGCTGTGCAGGCCCGCCTCGATGGAGCCTGGCTGCCCGCAGTCGCCAATCTCGGCAAACGCCCCACCGTGGCCGAAAACGCCGAGCCGAATCTCGAAGTCCACCTCCTCGACTGGTCAGGCGATTGCTACACGCAGGACATGGAAGTGCGTTTCATCCAGCTCCTCCGCGGCGAGATGAAGTTCGATGGCCTGGAGGCGCTGAAAGCGCAGATCGCGAGGGATGTCGGGGCGGCTCGGGCGGTCTTGAAACTTTGAGCTTGGAACTTCAAGC
>JBEIGR010000020.1:0-20134 GCA_040381795.1 Verrucomicrobiaceae bacterium
AGTCCTGCCTCAAGCCCATCGGCGGCACTTACACGAATAAAAACCTCAACACCGGCACCGGCGTCGTCAACGAAGTCACCATCGAGCCAGCGAACGACGACGAGATCGCCCAAACCGTGGCCGTCATGGGCGGCGAAGATTGGGAAATGTGGATCGACGAACTGCAAACCGCAGGCGTGCTCGCCCAAGGCGTGCAGACCGTGGCTTACAGCTACATCGGGCCGGAAGTCACCTGGCCCATCTACAAGAACGGAACCATCGGTCGTGCCAAAGAAGACGTCGAACGTGCCCAGCGTGCCCTCGATGGCAAGCTCGCCTCACTCGGCGGCAAGGCCTGGGTTTCTGTCAACAAAGCCCTCGTGACTCAAGCGAGCAGCGCCATCCCGGTGGTGCCTCTTTACATCTCCCTGCTCTACAAGGTCATGAAGGCCGAGGGCACTCACGAGGATTGCATCGAGCAGATGGACCGCCTCTTCCGCGACCGACTCTACAACGGCCAGCCGCAGCCTGATGAGGCCGGTCGCATCCGTGTGGACGATTGGGAAATGAAGCCTGCCATCCAAAATCTCGTCGATGAACGCTGGAAGGAAGTGAACACCGAAAACTTCGCCCAACTCGGCGATTTCGAAGGCTATCAATCCAGCTTCCTGCGTCTCTTTGGCTTCGGCCTCGCTGGCGTAGACTATAGCACTGACGTGGATGTGAACGTCCGCGTGCCCTCGCTGGGCTAAAGATGCCTCCAAACTCCGAAACACCGCCCGCCTGCCTGATTCGATAGAATCGGAAGGCGGTTTTCATTTCACACTCAGACGAGCTCCCACCCCTTGCGATACTCACGACGCACCATTTTGTCCGCGAGGACGTTGTTGGGGATTTTGAGAGCTGGAGCATCCCAGGTGAGCGTTTCGCCGGGGAAGTCGCTGGCGAGGCAGCCGAGCAGCACGGCCTCAGTGAGCGGTCCGGCGTAGTCAAAGTTGGCACTGGGCTGCTTATCGCCCTTCAGGCAGCAGTCGATGAAATCGAACCAGTGATTCCGAGGCTCGAGCTTCGGATACTTGAAGCCCGTGAATTTGTCTCGCGGGTGCAGCATCGGCGTGGAGCCGTGGGGATGAAGCAGCACGCCATCTGTGCCGATATAGATGGTGCCTTGGCCAGGAAATTTCGCCACATCACCGGCCAGCGCCATGACCTCAGCAGGCGGGCGAGCATCCCCATCGGTCCAGGTGACCTTGATGCTTTCACCCGCAGTGAATTTGGTACCGAGGAAGGTGTACTCGACGACGGCATTGATGGCCCAGTTGTCTTTGTTCGGACGCGGACCGCGTGAAACGACGGCAGTAGGCGCCGCGAGATCAAGTGAGCGGAACCAACCGCTAAACATGTGACAGCCCATGTCACCGAGCGTGCCGGTGCCAAAGTCGCGACGCTTGCGCCAGTTGCTCGGGTGATCGTAGCCTTTGATGTAGCTGCGTTCGGAGGCGACGCCGAGCCATTTGTCCCAATCCAGCTCAGCAGGGATTTCATGGCTCTTTTGAGGGCGGACCTCCATATCTCCCCACTTCTTGCTCGAAAAGGTATGCGCTTCCTTCACCTTGCCGATGGCACCCATTTGGATGAGCTCGACGGCGAGACGCTCGGAGAAGTCCGAGGAGATTTGAATGCCCATCTGCGTCATCACGCCCTTCGCACGAGCACGCTCCACCATCTGGCGGCATTCCCAAAGATTGTGAGCGAGTGGCTTCTGCCCATAGACATGCTTGCCCTTGGCGATGGCGGCTAGGCCGATGCTGCCATGCATGTGATCGGGCGTGGAGACGTTCACGCTGTCGATGTTCGCCTCTTCCTTTTCGAGCAGCTCACGCCAGTCTTGATAGACTTTGATGTTCGACCATTTGTCCTGAGCCTTTTTGAAGTTCCGGGTGTCCACATCGCAAACGGCCACGAGTTCCCAATTGGGGTGATTGGACATGCTGGTCATGTCTGACCAACTCATGCCACTGGCACCAAAGGCTACGTGGCGGAGTTTGCCATTCGGTGAGGCTGCCATCATGCCTGTGGTGACCCAAGGAGCGGCGAAGAGGGTGGCGGCGGACTGGCGGATGAAGTGGCGGCGGGATTGCATGGTGGAATGATGACTTGGAAGCACGAAGACATACGGCTCGTCGTCGAAAATCCATCGCCGAACTCAATCCGTGACGCGCTTCAATTCACGAATCAGAATCTCCAGCCGCTTCAAGAGGCGGCGTTCCTCCAGCAAGGCACGGGAGATAGCCGGACGTCGCAGGGCCAGCGAGGCCACCAGATCACAGATGAAGGAGGGATCATTCCGCTGCCTCAAAAGCTGGCGCAGCAGGATGAGATTCCCGGCGATCTCAGGCAGGGTGAACTGCTCCAAAATGGTCTCCACCTCTTGGCTGAGCTCATTGACCTTTTCAGCAGGTCCGGGGTCCGTTTCAAAGGGCTCCACCGTGGCGATGAGAAAGGGCTCCTCCTGCTGGCAGCCGGTGATGCGCATGCGGTGAATGCCCTGGAGCACGAGCTGCGAGGTACCATCAGCCGCCCGCACAGCGCTGATGATCAGTCCAGCCGTCACGATAGGCCGCAGGCTTCCATCACGGCGGCGATCCCCGATGGCGAAGAGACGATCCGTGCTCAGCGCATGCTCCAGCATGCGGCGGTAGCGTTCTTCAAAGATGAAGAGCGGCTGAATGCCACCCGGCAGCGGGTAGAGACGCTCCAGCACCATCACGGGCAGGGTCTCTGGCAACTTGAAAGGCCTGGTGGAAGCTTCAGTCATCACTCAAAGCCGTTGCCACGAAGAAAGGTGAGGCTTTGCGGGATCTGCTCCATCGAGGTGGGAGATTCGTCCTCGATGAAATAGTGCTGCACGCCGGTCTTCCTAGCTGCGGTGAAGATGGCAGACCAGTCCATCTGGCCGGTGCCCAGCGGCACATCATTGGCCACATCCGTTTTCCCGCTGAGCGAACCGGTGGCGATGCCTTTTTTGAGGTCTTTGAGGTGCATCAGCTTCCAGCGGCCCGCATATTTTTCCAAGAGCTGCACGGGATCTTGCCCCGGAAAGACGATCCACAGCACATCCATCTGCACGGAGACAAACTCCGGCTTCGTTTCGGCAAGAAAAAGATCCACCAGCGTGCCCTCAGCATGCTTTTCGAACTCAAAGCCGTGAAGGTGGTAAAACATGGTGATGCCTTCCTTTGCCAGCGCCTCACCGGCTCGATTGAAGGTGGCGATGGCATCCCGGCACTCCGCCTCATCAAAGGCATCCTTGTGATTGATCCAGGCACAGCCAGCGAATTTCAGGCTGAGCGTCTTGGCCTCCTTCACCACATTGTCGAGGTCGTTTTTATATCGAGCATAGGGGAAATGGCTGCTCACAGGGATGAGGCCGCGTTGATCGAGCTCCGCTTTGAACTCGGCGGCACTCAGATTGTAGGTGCCAGCCAATTCCACCTCTTTGATGCCCATTTCCTTCACGCGGTCGAGCGTCCACGGCACACCGCGAAGGGTGAACTGGCTGCGCAAGCTATAGAGCTGGAGCCCGGCTGCATTTTTAGGGGCATCAGCAGCCGTGACGGCAAACGATACGAGTAGAGAGAAGGCGGTGAGAAGGCGTTTCATACGAGGTGAGTACATCAAAGCGGAACGAGCTACGGCCTTCAATCAAAATGAAAAGCCCCCGCCATGAGGAGGGGGCTTTGCCAAGGTCTTTGTTTCGTGGGGATTAGTCCTCGCCATCGCGGCCGATAGCCTCCACGGGGCAGCCCGTGAGAGCCTCCTCGCAAAGAGCACGCTCGTCATCGCTCTCCGGCTGCTTGAACACAAAGGAATGACCACCATCTTCTTCACGTTTGAAATTGGCCGGAGCCGTCTCCCGGCAAAGATCGCAGTCAATGCACTGGTCATCGACGTAATAAGCGCCGGAGATGTTGTGGGAATATTTATTTGCAGCGTCAGCCATTGGAAGTGTGAGGAAGTGAAGGGCGCGGATACTAGTGCCCGCCCCCCTGCTTTCAAACGCTTTTTGGACGCTTTTTGCCCTGTGGCCTAACTCAGCGTGGCACCGCCTTCGTCGTTGCTATCCACATCGAGTTCCCGGACGCGTTTGCGGTCGCGTTCGCTCTGGACGGCACCACGCAGCTTCTCGCGCACGTTTTCCACATCGGCGATGGCTTTGATAGCTACCTGCGGGTTCGAGGCATCGGAGGTGATCATGGTCAAATTCCCCAGGCCCACGAGGCGCAGCATCAAGGGCTGCTCCATGGCGTAGTCTTTGACGCGGTAAAGCTCCAGCTCATCCACGCGGCGGTTGAGCACACCGCTGCGGATGCGCAGGCGCTGGGTGGTGAGTTCATACGTTGTGCATTTCGTCACCCACCAGCGCACCAGCCAGAGGATGACGGGAATGATGAGGGCCAGATAGGTGAGGCCGCCGGTGGGCAGGGCGAGCACCGTGGCACCCACGGCAATGGCTGCGGTCAAGATGACGCAGAGGAGGTAGAACCAAAAATGCACCCACTGGGAGGTGTGGCCGCTCCAGAGGAGCGTTTCAGCATTGGCCGGCGTGGAGGAAGAGTCGTCGATAGGCATGGCATGGCGATCATAACGGCCTCCGGCGGCTTTGCCATCCCGTTTTCCGTCACAACCAGCCACGCCAGCGATACACCCACATGCCTGCGATCTCGTGCAGCCAGGCCTCGGCATAGCCGTAGCCGGTCACATCAGGCGATTTGAACCAGTAAGGCCGCTCCTGCCGCATCTGTTGGCTCACATAGTTGCACGGCACCGGCACCAACTGGACGCCAGCCTTCTCAAACGTGGCCTTGGACCGCGTCATGTGATACGCGGAGGTCACGAGGGCAATGCGCTTCCAGCCCTGCTTCGCGGCCAAAGCGGCCGTTTTGAGCGCTTCATCATGCGTATCACTGCAAATGCCGAGGCTGTGCAAAGGCACATCGGTGAGTTTCCATGAGGTGATCCATCCCACACCCGCTTCCGCTTCCGAACCGTGCTCGTCATGAAAACGAAACATGCCTCCACTGAGCACAAGCGCCTTTGCCTTGCCGCGTCGGGTCATTTCGAGTGCGCAAAACAAACGATCCGCGCCGCCTTTCGTTCGCAGGCCGGTCGGCTCGACCCGTGAAGGTTCCCAGCCGCCGCCGAGGCACACGACGGCATCACAAACCTCCATCGAATCGAGTTTCACCGGCTCCCACGGTCGTTCGAGCGTGGAGATGAGCCAGCTCGCGAACGGCGTGCAAATCACCAAAGCAGTGACGATCCACAAAAAGCCTGCGAGGCATGCCAGCAGCCTTTGACGCTGTCTGACAAAGCTCATCGCCATCACCAGAAGGCCGATGAATACAAGCCCTTGAGGCTCCAAGAAGTCAAAAACGGCTTTCACGCTCAGCGGAAGTAACCGGTGACTTTGAGTTGGCGAGCGAAGATCTTGTCACCCGCCGCGATGAACAGCGTGGAGTGGTCTTTACCGGCAAACTCGACGCTCACGACCTTCGACTCAGGGGTGGGCTTGGCGATGATGCCAGCCAACCTTCCGGCGGGATCAAAGATTTGCACGCCAAGCTCCGTGGTGACGAAAAAGCGGCCTTTCGACTCCGTCGTGACTCCATCGCCGCTGGCGGTTTCTTTGCCCACGGGCAGCCACATCGTCATGAAAGGTGCCCCACCACTCAATGTGCCATCATCTTCGATGCGCCATGTCCACACATGCTTGCCGCCATGCTCGGAGACCACCAGCGTGCGTTCATCCGGGGAGATGGTGATGCCGTTCGGCTTCTGCACATGACCGGCATCGGCCACGAGGTGTTTTTTATCTTTCGTGATGAGATGCACGCTCAGCGTTGGCGTCTCCGTGAAGTAAAGATGACCTGCCTTGCTGACGACGAGGTCATTGCACTTCACGCCGGTGAGCAGCACCTCCACCTCGCCCTTCATGGTGATGGCGATGATGCGCTGCTCCTTGTTGTGGCAGGCGTAAAAGCGTCCGTCAGGCCCGATTTGCAGCCCGCTGATGCCGGGAAGGTTGTCGAGGAAGAGGTCCGTCCTGCCCGTGGCGATGTCGAATTTATAAATGCCCTTTCCTCCCTTCACATCGGTGAAAAAGAGATTGCCCGTCGCATCGCAGCAAAGCCCATCCGTGAACGCAAACCCACTGGCGACCTCCTTCCAAGGCTGATCATCGCTGAGGTATTCGTGAAGAGAGGTATCCTGAGCAGCGAGCGAAGCCGTGAGGAGGATGAGTGCAAAAAGAAGGCGTTTCATAAAAAAGGTCAGTCAGGTCAATCCAGTCAGTCAGGTCAAAAGAAGTATTCACTTCTTCCACAACCACCTCAGCGTCTCCGGCAGCAAAGCCCCGCCGTGCTTGCCATTATGCGTGCCTTCACCCAGCACGAACTGGTAGTCATAACCAGCAAACTTCAGCGCCGCCGCCATGTCCTGATTCGCCAGTGGCCAGTTGCCGAACTGGTTATCGAGATCGTTCTTGCCGTCCTGGAGGAAGACCTTGAGCGGCTTCTTCTCCGTCTTGCGGATCAGAGCCGGGTACACATGGCCGCTGCGGATGTTGGTGAAGCTGCCGATGTGGCTCACCACCTTGCGAAAGGCATCCGGCCGCTCCCAGGCCACGGTGAAGGCGCAAATCCCGCCGCTGCTGTTGCCGCAGATGGCACGGCCTTCGGGAGCGCCAGTGAGTTTGTAGCTCTTTGCCACCTCGGGAAGGATTTCTTCAATGAGGAAGCGGGCATGCAGATCGCCGAGTGAATCGTATTCAAAGCTGCGGTTGCTGCGTGGCTTGTCCTTCGGGTTCGAGGTGGGAAACACGCCTGGATTGATGAAGATGCCGATCGTCACCGGCATCTCGCCTTTCGCGATGAGATTATCAAAGACCACCGGCACGCGAAACTGCCCGTCCGCCTTCACGAAGCCGCCGCCATCGCAAAAGACCATCACACTGGCAGGTTGCTCGGCTTTGTATTGCGCTGGCACATAGATCCACCAGTCCCGCGTGGTGCCGGGATAGACCTTTGAGTTCGTCCAAGCGGGCATCTGCGTCACCTTCCCCTGCGGCACACCTTCTTTGACCTGTGAATCGGGCCCGAGGACATATTGATCATCCTGCGGAGCGGCAAAGAGGGAGGCAGATAAAGCGAGAGTGGCGAGAAGAAGGCGGTGCATGAGGGCGGAACGAACGCAGCCGACACGCCGGGCCTTGCAGCCTTCCGTCACGAAGGTTCCTTGTGCTCGCCCCTCTGCCGTCCTAAAGGCTGCCGTCCATGCCTGCCCAACCGCCGTCAAATCCACGCCCGAAGAAAAAACCCGTCTCCCGCGTCCGCGGGCTTGCCATTGATGTTCTAGGCGAGTGGGCCGGTGGCGAGCGCTATGCCTCGGACATCCTCGATCAGGCTCAACGCGAGTGCGATTTGATCGCTCCTGATGCCGCCTTCCTCCGTGAGATCGTGCTCACCACGCTGAGAAATCTCTCCCTGCTCGATCAATGGATCGATGTGCTCACCGAGGACAAGCATCTCGATCATCGCTGCCGCTGGGGGCTGCGCATCGGTGTGAGCCAGCTCCTGCTCTCCAAAGTCTCCGAGCATGCCGCCGTGAATGAAACCGTGGCCGCCACCGGCCGTGCTCGGGGCCTCATCAATGCCGTCCTGCGCCGTGCCTGCCGCGAGGCCGAGCAACTCCTCGCCTCCACCGATTCACTGCCGCTGGAAACCCGCACCTCACATCCGAAGTGGCTCGTGCAGCGCTGGCTCGCCGCCTTCGGTGAAGAAAAGACCACCGCCTTGTGCGAGTGGAATCAAGCCCACGCTCCCATGCTCGCCCGGGCCAACCGTCTGCATCCCGAGATGGCCGCCGAGGCGGAAGATTTCACCACCTACGAGCACCTGCCGCGTGCTGAGTTGGCCGAAGGCAAAGTGTATATCCAAGATCCCAGCACGCTCATCGCTCCGCGCTTGCTCGATCCCAAAGCGGGCATGCGGGTACTCGATGCCTGCGCCGCTCCGGGAGGTAAAACCGCCTTCATGGCCCAGCTCATGGAAAACAAAGGCGAGATCATCGCCTGCGATGTCTCCGAGGGCCGCCTGCGCCGCCTCGCCAACAACCTTCGCCGCCTCGGCGTGACGAACACCTTCATCGAGCTGCATGATTGGAGCAGCGAAACGATGCCTGAATTCATCGGCGAAGGTTTTGATCGCATCCTGCTCGATGTGCCATGCAGCAACACCGGTGTGATGCGCCGCCGGGTCGATGTGCGCTGGCGTCTGGAAGAGGCCAGCTTTGCTCAGCAAACCGCCGCTCAGGAGCTTTTGCTGCGGAGTGGCCTGCGTGCTTTGAAGCCGAATGGAGCGCTCGTTTATTCGACGTGCAGCATTGATCCCGAGGAGAATGGCCTGCTCGTCCGCCGCGTGCTCGAATCCCTTCCCGATTTCCATCTCGATGCGGAAGAAAGCAGCTTCCCGCCGGATTCCGGCATCGACGGCGCTTATGCCGCGAGGATTGTGCGTCGTTCATCCTAGCCCATGCGTTTCATCGCTCCCCAGTTCCTGCATCTAGCCTGGCTGGCGCTCATCCCGCTCGCCCTCTGGCTCTTTCGGCGGCACGCGAAGCGTCTTCCGGTCTCCACGCTGCTCTTTTTCAAATCACTCGCCCGCGAGCATCAGGAGTCGGCGTGGCTGCGCCGAGTCAAAAAATGGCTCGCCCTCGCCATGACGCTGCTCGCCTTACTGCTGGCCGTTTTCGCTCTCGCCCGGCCTACGGGTGAAATGGGCGCAAATGCACCGAAGTCCGTCGTTTTGGTCATCGACCGCTCTGCCTCCATGGCTGCCACCGATGCCTCGGGTAAAACGCGGCTGGCGGAAGCCGTCACCGCCTTGCAGCAGGTCGTGCGCAGCCTGCCCGATCAGGCCGTGCTTACTTTGATCGCCTTCGATGCGAAAGCGCATGTGCTGCTTTCGCGAAGTCGCAATCGCCGCGAGTGCCTGCGCCAGCTTGAGGAGTTAAAGCCGAAACCCATCGCCGGAGATGCCTCCGAAGCTCTCGCCACCGCTCGCCGACTCGCCGAACTCGATGCCGGTGCGAAAATCTGGCTCGCCAGCGATACGAAAGCGGAAGGCGGTATCGCCTTCATCGACTGTGCCCTGCCCGAAGTGATGAACGCCGGCATCACCGGCTTCCAAATCCGCCCCAGCCCGCTCTCTGGCGGTCAGCATGAGGTCTTTGCCAAGATCTCCGCCTCCGCCGCAAACCGCGAAAAAGTCTCCTCCACCCTCGAAGTCACCCTCGCCGGACGTCCCGTGCAGATTCGCGAGATCGAACTCGCCCCTGGCACCAGCACCACGCTCATCCTGCCGCTCGAATCCGCCCGTGGACAGCGCCTGGAGCTTCAACTCAAAACACCCGGCGATGCCTTCGGCTGGGACGATGGCCTCACCGCGCCGCTGCCACGGAATCGACCGCTGTCCATCGCGTGGATCACGGATAAGGCCGATCCCTTTACCGAAATCGCCCTCGCTTCACTCATCGAATCCCGCCGCATCGAGATGACCCGCTCCACGCCCGATGCCTGGCCGCTCAAAGAAAAGCCGGATGTGTATGTCTTTGAGCATTGGCTGCCAAAAACATGGCCCACCGACCGCCCCGCCATCCTTTTAAATCCCAGCACCAGCAGCGGCCCCATCAGCGTGAAGCCGCTCCCCGGCAATGGCCTGCCACACGATAGCCTGCGCAGCGTGCTGCCGGATCATCCCGTGCTCTTCCGCGTCGCCAGCAGCCGCGTCGCCCTCACGCAGACCTCCGTGCTCTCCTTGCCCGCCTCACTCGAACCGCTTTGGATCGCCGGTTCCGAGCCGGTGCTGGCCGCAGGTGAGCACGCCGGGCAGCGCCTCGTCGTCACAGCCTTTTCACCTGCCACTTCCGAGCAACTCGCCCTGCTTCCTGCCTTCCCGCTCGTGCTCGGCAATGCCCTCTATTGGTGCGCCGAAACGAATGAAGCACTCACCCATCAGCGCCCGATGCGCACCGGTGAACTCGTGCCAGCCACCGGTCTCGTGAACTGGCATGCCTGGAATGGTTTGCAGTTCACCGATAACTCGGAACAAACCACCGGCGGTCTGCTTTCGCTCAATCACATCGGCTCCTGGGAGACCGCCGATGGTAAAACCGGCACCAGCATCCTCGCCTCCGCCACCGAGACGAATCTGCCAAAGCATTCCTCAGACGCCGCCGCCATGCCGGACCTTCGCGAGCGTGCCATCATCACCTCCGCGTCCTTCAGCACCTGGCCTCAAAAATTGCTCTGGGCTCTCGCCGTCTTGCTGCTCATCGAAAGCTTCCTGTTTCACCGCAAGGCCGTTTATTGAACTGGGAAAGCCTCACTTCACCGGAAACACATCCTCATAAACCGCACTCAACGGCATCTCAGAGCCGATGGAGGCCAGCTTCAGCACCGCCTCCGCGCCTTCCAGCACCTCTGCACGCCATTCCACCACCCGACGATGCACCGTGACCTTCATTTTGTCCTGCTCGACGAGCACATACTCTTCTAGAGAGGGCAGTTGGATGAAGGTAAGCAGCTTCTCCCGCTCATCCGTGCCACGAGTGCTCTCGGAGATCACCTCCACGATGAGGTGCGGCTTGGTTTTGTAGTTCTTGTCCTCATCGTCCGGCTCGCACACCACCATCACATCCGGGTAATAAAACAGCATCACCTGCGCATACACCTTCACCTTCATGTCATGGATGAAGACCTTGCAGGTTTTGCCACGCAGGTGACTGCGGATGGCGCTGAAAATATTGCCAGCGATGAAATTGTGATTCTCGCTGGCTCCAGCCATCGCATAAAGATCACCGGCGATGTATTCATGCCGGACCTCGCTGGTGGCCTCGGCCTTCAGATAATCAGGGACCGTCCATTTGGGCGGCTGGAGGTTGTATTTTAGGGCGGCAGACATGGAACGATGATAAACGGCCGCCCGGTTTGGCGCAAGCCGCCTGAATTTTCCATAGCCGATGCATGCACCCTGCATCTTCGCTTGCGTAAGATGAGGAGATGCTTATCCGCCTGCTTTTTCCATTCGCCCTGACCACCGCCGCATTGGCAGAGCCAGTGAGTTTCAGTCGCGAGGTGCTGCCGCTGCTCTCCGACAACTGCCTTTCATGCCACGGCCAGGATGCCGGCCATCGCAAAGCCGACCTGCGGCTTGATACTCAAGAAGGTGCCCGCGAGGTGCTTAAATCCGGTGATTTCATCGAACGCATCACCACCGATGACCCTGAAGAGGTCATGCCGCCGCCGAAGTCTCACAAACCCAAGCTCAAGGCCGAGCAGGTGGCCCTTTTGAAGCGCTGGATCGCTGAAGGCAGCGTGTGGGGCAAACATTGGTCTTTCGAAAAACCCGTCAAAGCAAAGGTCGAAGGCCATCCCGTGGATTTCTTCGTCAAAGCCCGCCTCACCAAAGAAGGCATAAAGCTCTCCCCGCGTGCTCCAGAGCACACGCTGAGGCGGAGGCTGGCGTTTGATCTCACGGGGCTGCCGCCGTCCGACGTGTCAGACGTGTCCGACTACATCGACAAGCTCCTCGCCTCACCCCACTACGGCGAGCGCCTCGCCATGTTCTGGCTCGACGCTTCCCGCTACTCTGACACCGACGGTTTCCAATCTGATGCCACACGCACGAACTGGCCTTGGCGAGACTACGTCGTCGAGTCCTTCAATGCGAACAAGCCCTTCGATCAGTTCACGCTAGAGCAGTTTGCCGGAGATCTTCTGCTCAATGCCACGCCGGAGCAAAAAATCGCCACCTGCTTCCATCGCAATCACATGACCAACGGCGAAGGCGGTCGCGACAAAGAAGAGAGCCGCATCGACTACGTCATCGACCGCGTGAACACGATGGGCACCACCTGGCTCGGCCTCACACTCGGATGCACCCAGTGCCACACGCACAAGTTTGATCCCATCTCGCACCACGACTACTACGCACTGAATGCCTTCTTCAATAGCATCGACGAAGACGGCGCGGCGGGCACCAACGCC
This sequence comes from Verrucomicrobiaceae bacterium, assembly GCA_040381795.1. GTDB lineage: Bacteria > Verrucomicrobiota > Verrucomicrobiia > Verrucomicrobiales > Verrucomicrobiaceae > Prosthecobacter. The sequence goes on from JBEIGR010000020.1 coordinate 12,086, forward strand.
AAGCCCTACCTGGCCTACCAATCACCCCACGCGAAGCGGGCCATCGAGGAATCGCAGAAGCTCGTCGAACAGCGCAAACCCATCGAAGCGAAGGCCAAGGCCGATGCGGAGAAGCCCTTCGCGAAGTGGTTGGAGGACCAGCAGAAGCGCATCAAGCCAGATCACAACGCGTGGCAGGTCGTTCTCGGCGCGGTGGAATCCCAGGAGGGCACCAAGCTCGCTCAGACCAAAGACGGCATCGTCACCACCAGCGGCCCGAACCCGAAGCAGGATGACTACCGCCTCATCTCCACCATCAAACTCCCGCGCCTCACCGGTTTGAAGCTCGAAGTGCTGCCACACAACGGCGCTCTCTCGCGTGGCAAATCGGGCGAGTTCATCCTTACCGACATCAAGGTGCAGGTGCGCCGCAAGGGCAGCTCGCAAATCCGCGACATCCTTATCAAAAGCGCCGTTTCCGACACCAAGATCGAAGGCAAGGCCCGCGAGTATGGCGATGTGAAAGGCACGCTCGACGACGATCCGCGCAATGGCTGGACCACAAAGGGCTTTCCCAAGGATCAGCCTCACACCGCCCTTTACGGCCTCGCCGAGCCGCTGGTGCTCGAAAAGGATGAAGAGCTCATTTTCGAACTGCGGCACCGTTCGACGAATGGCGACGCCAACATCGCCAAATTCCGTCTTTCCGCGACGGATCAGCCCGGACCCGCCGTTCGCGAGATCGGCCCCACGCCACTCGAAAAGCTCGCGAAGGGCGAAATCGACCGTGAGAAGCTCCTCACGCAGTTTTTGGAGGATTATGAGCCCTATCAGGTCGCGAAGACCTCGCTTGATCGTGCGAACACGCAGCTCAAGGAGGTGCAGGCAGCCGCAGGCAAATTGAACGTCATGGTGCTCGCCGAGCGCAAGGAGCCGCGAGACACCCATGTGCTCCTACGCGGTGTTTGGGACAAAAAAGGCGACGTGGTGCCACGCGGCGTGCCTGCCGCTATCGCGCCATGGCCACCAGGTCTCGCGAAGGATCGCATCGGCCTCGCGAAGTGGATCACCTCAAAGGAGAATCCGCTCACGGCCCGCGTCTTCGTCAATCAGGTGTGGCAGATGCTCTTCGGTGCCGGCTTGGTGCGCACGCCAGATGATTTCGGCCTGCAAGGCCAGCGTCCCACGCATCCCGAGCTGCTCGACTGGCTCGCCGTCGATTTCATGGAGAACGGCTGGGACATAAAACGCCTGATCAAGACCATCGTGACGAGTGAGACGTATCAACAATCGTCCAATCGGACCGATCCGTTTGATCCGACCAATCTTCTTTTGTCGAGAGGCCCACGCTTCCGCCTGCCCGCATGGATGATCCGCGATGCAACGCTCGCTTCCTCCGGTTTGCTGAATCCCTCGCTCGGCGGGCCGCCGGTGCGGCCGCATCAACCGGAGGGCGTGTGGGAGGAGATTTTCATGGGCCGCTACACCTACGAGCCGAGCCAAGGCGCGGCGCAGTATCGCCGCACGTTGTATGCCTTCTGGCGTCGCAGCAGCGCACCCACCTTCTTGTTCGACAGCGCCCAGCGTCGCGTCTGCGAAGTGTCGATGTCACGCACGAACACCCCGTTGCAGGCCCTCACCTTGCTCAATGACCAAACCATCGCCGAAGCCTCCCAAGCCCTCGCGAAGCGCCTGCTGGCCACAAAAGCCGAAGAACGGCTCAAACTGCTCCACCAAGCCGTTTTGAACCGCGAACCAACCGCGAAGGAGCTAGCTGTCCTCCAACGCGAACTCGAACGCGCATTGGCTCACTACCGAGAGCATCCCGAAGATGCTCGCAAACTGAAATCTTCGCCTGAACTCGCCGCGCACGCTCTCGTGGCCACCTTGGTCTTCAATCTCGACGAAGCCATCACGCATGAATGACCCGTCTCACGACTTCATCATTTCCTGAATCTGCTTCTTCGCGATGCCGATGGGACGATCCAGAGGCACGCCACCGCAGGCTAATAAGGTGGTGAGTAGATCACCCTGATTGCCTTTGACGTTATTGATGAAGCGACCGGTGTTGAGGCTGCCACCACCTTTACCAGCGATGATGAAGGGCAGATTTTCACGAGTGTGCTTATTGCCGTCTTCCAGGCCGCTGCCCCACATCATGAGGCAGTTATCGAGCAGCGAGCCATCGCCTTCGCGGAGGCTGGCCATCCTTTTCACCATGTAGGCAAACTGGTCGATGTTGAACTTTGTGATCGCGGCGACTTTGCGCACCTTTTCAGCCTCGTTGTTGTGATGCGTGGGGCCGTGGTGTGTATCGCTAAAGCCCAGCTCAGGATACGAGACACCGTTTGGTGTGGAGCCGATATAGGTGCTGACGCGTGTGGTATCCGTCTGAAAGGCGAGCACGGTGAGATCGCACATGACCTGCATGTATTCGCTGCGCTTATCTCCTTCGGGGATCTTCACCTCGATGGGCGGGGAATCGCTCGCCTTGCGCTTGCTGCTACTGACACCGGCTTTTTCAAGAGCGGCTTCTTTTTGCCGATATTCGATGGCGGCGATGCGGCGTTCCACGGAGCGGACGCTATCGAGGTATTCATCGAGCTTCTGCTGGTCTCCATGTGGCAAGGTGCGGCGCAGGTCCTTTGCGCCACCAATGACGAGGTCGAGCATCTCGCGGTCGAGTGGATCCGTGGCGGCCGTTTTGCCCCCCCGCCCTGTTTTGCCAAACAAACGATTCAAAACACTGCGTGGATTGATCTCCGCAGGCATCGCCTGCGTGGGCGAGCGGAAGCTGCAATGCGAATAGTAACCCTCGTTCAGTCCGGCCTGATTTTCTTTGTGCGTCTGCGGCATCGTCGCTAGCTCCAGCGAGGGCAGTGAGGTGAGTGCGCCATAGTAATTGGCAAAAATCTGATCCGCCGAGATGGCGATTTGGATCTGACTGCGCTTCGCCGCATCCGGAAGGCAGGCGGTGAGCCAGGTGGAAAGCTCCAACGCATGTGGGGCTCCACCAAACGGCTCGATCCCAACTCCTGAGATGCCTTTCATCATCAAACACTGATCCAAAACCGGCCGCAGAGACTCCAGCGCTGGCGGTGGCGAACTGAGGAAGCTCTCCGGCGACTTCGGCCAGAACTGATCCATGATCACACCATGCGGCATGTACATAAACCCCAGCCGCACCGGCGGCTTCACCGCGTTAGCTCGGGCCGGCTCCGCCCAGCCCATGGTTTCGAGCAAAGGCAGTCCTAGTGAAGCTCCGAGGCCACGCAGGCAGGCACGGCGGTTGAGGAGGTGATTGGCAGGCATGGGGAAATAAAGACGTCGCTCGGAGGACGATTCGATCACCACCGCTGATGGACCGCCTCGTGGCTGTAGCGGCTCCAGGAGGCCTGCACGACGCTGATGTTGCGCGTGGCGAAGGCGGACTCGCAGTATTTGAGGTAGTAGTTCCACTTGCGGATGAAGGTCTCGCTAAAGCCTTGGGCGCGGACAGCATCGAGCTTGGCATTGAACTCGATGAACCACTCCCGCATCGTGCGGGCGTAGCCAGAGCCGAGGTCTTCGAGCTCCAAAGGGGAGAGGGCACTGGTTTTGCGGATAGCTTCGTTTACGCGGCCAACGGCGAGCAGGAGAGAGCCGGGGAAGATGTGCTTTTGAATCCAGTCAGCCCCTCTGGCGAGCTGCCGGAAGTGATGATCTGGCACGGTGATCATCTGCACGGCGAGGATGCCATGCGGGGCGAGTACCTCAGCGCATTTGGCAAAGTAGGTTTCGAGGTATTTTTCACCCACTGCTTCGAGCATTTCGATGGAGGCGATTTTATCGAACTGGCCGGTGATGAGGCGGTAATCTTGAAAACGGATCTCGATGAGATGATCCAATCCGGCCTCCTTCACACGCTTCGTGGCCTCGTTGAACTGCTCCTGCGAGATGGTGACGCCGGTGACGCGACAGCCGTAGGTCTTCGCGGCGTGCATGCTGAAGCCGCCCCAGCCGCAGCCGATCTCCAAAACGTGATCGCTGTCCTTGAGATGCAATTTTTGGCAGAGCGCTTCATATTTGGCAGTCTGCGCCTCTTCGAGGCTTTGATCCGGGCGGGTGTACTTCGCGGCGGAGTAGGTCATCGTGGGATCGAGCCACAGTTTGTAGAAGTCATTCCCGAGGTCGTAGTGCTCCTGGATGTTTCGGCGGCTGGTGGCGATGGAATTCGGGCGTAGCAGATGATGCACACGGTTCACGAGTTTGAGGAAGCCGATCAATTTAAAGCGCTGGGAGGAACCGCGAAGCTGCGGGCTGGATTGAATGTTGATGATGAACCAATCGAGCACGGCTCGGAGGTCTGGCGTATCCCACCAGCCGTCCGTGTAGGCCTCACCAAGGCCCACGCCGCCGTAGCGGGCCACATGGATGAAGAAGGGCAGCGGCTTGCGCACCTGGATGTGGGCGGTGGGTTCGGTCAGCGTGGAATCGCCGAAGAAGAGCATTTCACCACCGGGGATGTCCATTTGCAATCGGCCTTTGGTGAAGGAACGCAGAGCCTTGAGCACGAGCCAGCGGTGCAGGCAGCGCTGCGAAAGGGCGAGGGCGAAGCGGTTGCATACAACCGGCATTTCGATGGCCTCGATGGTTGGAAAGGTGGCAGATGGATTCATGGCGGCGAGGTTTCAGTGAGAGAGGTGTGAGGACGGTAGAGATCGCGTTGGAGATGGGGCGCGGCGGCTTTACGATGGAATTCAAATTTGCGCAGCCACAGACGAAAGGCCTGCCAGTGGATCTTGGCGATGACCTGAAGCGTGAGCGCGGGGTAGCGGATGACATACCACGCGAGGCGTGAATCAGTCAACGGCTGTCGTTTGCCGTGAATCCAGCTCACGAGCATGCGGTGATCGCCTTCCAGATCGTCGATGTGGATGCGAATGGCATCGCCGGGGACTTCGATCTTGAAATGGAAGGACGTTTCGAGTGGGGAGAAGGGCGAGACGTAGAAGTGCTTGGGCACGATGAGTTCAAAAAAACCCTCTCGCAGCGGTGTGGCGAGCAAATAGGGCTTCATCTCGTGAAACGTGTTCGTCACCTCGCAGATGGCGTGGATGGCTTTTCCGGCCGCGTCGTAAATGAAGTAGAAGCACACCGGATTGAAGATGTATCCCAGCATGCGCGGCAGGGTGACGAGCCGGATACGCGAATCAGCGGCGAGTGTGACGCCGTGCTTTTCCGTAAACCATTTTTCCAGATTCAGCCGCAGATGACCCACTCCGAGGTCGAGATGGTCGTCATCGCGGAAGGTGAAGGCATTGAAGCGATCCACGCTGAACAGCCGCAGTTCCCGATCCAGCCGTGGAAGCTCGTCGAGCCACAAATCCATGAAGAAGACATGGTAACGAAAGCCATGCCGACGCGGCAGGAGTCGCTCATGCACGACTTCACATTCGTAGAGGCTCGATTTCAACGGCGCGTCCATGGATCACCTCCGAGGAGATGGGTGCAGGTGTCAACGGCAGACATGAAGCCATCCTCATGGAAGCCGTAGCGGCCCCAGGCACCGCAGAAGAGGGTGTGAGTCTGCTCGGAGGCCGCCCGCAGTTCGGGGAGACGCTTTTGGGCTTCGATGGCAGGGAGATCAAAGAGCGGGTGCTCGTAGTCGATGCGAAGCAGGACCTTGGCGGGATCGATTTGGTCCTCGCCGTTGATGGAGACGAAGTAGTTCGTCTTGTCGGAGACGCCTTGGAGATTGTTCATCCAGTAGTGCGTGCTGGGTTCGACCTTGCCCGCGGCATCCTTTTCGATGCGGTAATTCCACGAGGCCCAGCAGCGGCGTGTGCGAGGCATGAAGCGCTCATCGGTGTGCAGCGTGGCCACATTCGGCTGGTATAGGAAGGGGCTGAGGATCGTCTGCTCCAGCGGTGTGGGATCGGCCAGCATACCCAACGAGGTGGGCGTGTGTGTGGCGAGGATGACCTTGTCAAAGACCTCGGCGGGACCTTCGCGTGGCTGAACGATCACCTTGCCATCGCGACGCTCGATTTTGATCACGGGCGCATTCAACCGGATGCGGTCGGCAAAAGGCGGCGTGATCTTGCGCACATACTGCCGGGAGCCATCGCACACGGTCCACCATTGCTTGCGGGTATGCATGCCGAGGAAGCCGTGATTGAACCAGAAGTGCATCAGCGTCCTCGCCGGAAATTCCAGCATGCGATCCGGCGGGGTGGACCACACGGCGCTGCCCATGGGCACGACGTAGAGGTCGAGGAAGTCCTGCCCGTAGCCGCACGCGCGGGCAAACTCACCCAACGTCATTCGCTCAAATCGCGGATCATCCATCGCCGCGAGGCAGTGCTTGTTGAAGCGGTTGATTTGCAGCACGAAGCGCCAGAAACGTGGGCTAAGCAGATTCATGCGCTGCCCGAAGACCTTCGCCAAGCCGCCGCCATTCCATTCATAGCCGCACGGTAGGTTGGACATGCTGAAGGACATGTCCGTCTTCTTGGTCTCGACACCGAGTTCGTCGAACAAGCGGCAGAGCAGCGGGTAGGTATCATGATTGAAGACCATGAAACCGGTGTCGATCGGCAGCTCGCGGCCATCTTCAGTGACCGTGACGGTGTTCGTGTGCCCACCAATGTAATCTGCGGCCTCAAAGATCGTCAGATCGAACTGGCGCTGCAAAAAATGAGCACAGCCTAGGCCGGAGATGCCAGAGCCGATGATGGCGAGACGGGGGAGAGACATTCCAATGATTAACGCCTCCGCCACCAGTTTGGATTCACTTCCCAAACAGCCAAAGTGCCAGCACCAGCGTCCAGCCGATGTTAAACACCTGCCCCCCGAGGAAGGCCAGCGCCGGGCGACCGCCACCGAGCCTGAAAAGCTCACCGAGCTTCGTTTCGAGGCCGATGCAGACGAAGGCGGCAGCGAACCAGATTTCGCGGATGGCCTTCAATGGCTTACTGGCCGCCGTGGCAGCCTCGGCTGGCACAAAGTAGGAAAACACGATGGAGGCCAGCACGAAGCCGATCACGAATTTCGGAAAGCGCTCCCAGATGACCTTCGCGGAGACTTTCTGGCCACCAGCGGCACTGCCACGCATGCTCCACCACACGCTCAAAATGAACGCGGCGACGCCGATGAGCACATTTTGACTGAGTTTGACGATGACACCGATCTTCGTGGCCTCCTTGCCAACCTGTTCCGTGGCGGCAGCGACGGAGCCGCTGGTGTCCAGCGTGCCGCCGAGCCAAGCACCGCCAACGGCTTCGCTGAGGCCCATTTTTTGAATGACAACCGGCATGATGATCATCATCGGCACCGCGCACAGCAGCACGATGGAGGTCACATAGCTCAGTTTTTTGCGATCCCCCTGAATGGCTCCGCACGCGGCGATGGCGGCGGACACACCGCAGATCGACACGGCGGTGGAGAGCATCACAGCGAACTCGTCATCCACCTTCAGCTTTCGGGCGATGAAGAAGCACGCATACCAGACCACCGGAATGACCAGCGCCCCTTGGATCAGGCCGGGAACGCCTGCCTTCAGCATCTCCTGAAGCAAAATCGTAGCCCCCAGCAGCACGATGCCCACCTTGATGAAAAACTCCGTCCGCACCGCCGCACGCAGCCACTCCGGCACCGGCAGCGTGTGACTCCACAGCAGGCCCAGACCGAGCGAAAAAACGACGTACTCGAGTCCCCAGGCCTTCACCCTCGAAATGGCCGCGATCTCCTGCGCTCCCCAAGCGAGGCCCAAAACGACGATGGAGCCCAGGATGACCTCTTTGCCCAAAAACAGCGCCGAAAGCACGACGAAAAGCGCAAACATCATCCACAGCACCGGCACCCAGCCGGAGGCCACCGCGATCAAAATCGGCAGCGCTGCGAAAACGGACTTCCAGTCTTCCGTTTGCCACCAAGGCGCGGTGGAAGGCGTGGGCGAGGGATAGGCAGATGGAGCAGCGGCGGGATTCGGGGAGTCGGACATGAGCGGACCTAAACGAACTTTACGCTCCCGCTTTTCCATTCTTCGCCATCGCGATCACGGTATCCATCACGTTGCCGCATTCCACG
>JBEIGR010000021.1:0-19990 GCA_040381795.1 Verrucomicrobiaceae bacterium
CAGGGTGGGGAATCGACGCGGCTGGAGGACGAGCTGGGCGCGATCATCGCGAAGCCGGAATCGTTTCTCGGCGATCCGCTGCGCGAGGTGTTTGCGCGGGATCTGTATGCGCCGGCTTACAAGCAGCGTGATGTGCTCGCGCCTTGGGCGCAGTGGGGCTCGGGGCTCGAAGCGCAGGCGGTGCAGCAGATGGCGAATGCTTGTGCGCTGCCGGTGGCGGTCGCGGGAGCGCTCATGCCGGATGCGCATGTGGGCTATGGGCTGCCGATCGGCGGCGTGCTGGCCACGGAAGGCTGCGTGATCCCTTACGCGGTCGGCGTGGACATCGCGTGTCGCATGCGGCTCTCGGTTTATGATCGCAAAGCGGGCACCATCGCGGGTCAGAAGGACCGTCTGGCGAACATCCTCGAAAGCGAGACCTGCTTTGGCATGGGCGGCGCCTTCAAAGAGAAGCGCCAGCACGAGGTCATGGACGAGGACTGGTCCGTTTCGCCGATCACGCGACGTTTCAAAGACAAAGCCTATGCACAGCTCGGTTCGAGCGGCTCCGGGAACCACTTTGTCGAATTCGGCGCTTTTGACGTGAATGCGGAGCAGTCCGCCGCGCTGAAGGAGAGCGGCTTTGACCTGCCACCGGGCGATTACCTCGCGCTGCTGAGCCACAGCGGCTCGCGCGGCATGGGAGCGCAGGTGTGCCAGCACTACAGCCGCATCGCGATGGATCGTCGCTACGATCTGCCGAAGGAGCTGAAGCACCTCGCGTGGCTCACCTTTGAGGAAGAAGCGGGTCAGGAATACTGGGCCGCCATGAACCTCATGGGCCGCTACGCCGCCGCGAACCACGCGCTCATCCACAAACGCATCGCGAAGAAGGTCGGCGCTCATGTCGTGCTCGACATCGAGAACCATCACAACTTCGCGTGGAAGGAAACGCACGTCGTGAACGGCGCGGAGCGCGAGGTCATCGTGCACCGCAAAGGGGCGACGCCCGCGGGTGCCGGTGTGCTCGGCGTCATCCCCGGCTCCATGGCCACGCCCGGCTACGTTGTGCGTGGGAAAGGCAAGGCCGAGTCGCTAAACAGCGCCTCGCACGGCGCTGGTCGTGTGATGAGCCGTTCCACCGCGAAGCAGAGCTTCACCTGGAGCGCCGTGAAAAAGCAGCTCGCCGCCGCCGGCGTCGAACTCCTCAGCGCCGGCATCGACGAGGTGCCCGGCGTTTACAAAGACATCCACAGCGTCATGGCAGCGCAGACGGACCTCGTGGAGGTGCTGGGGGAGTTCCAGCCGCGCATCGTGAAGATGTGCCCCGATGGACCGGCGGAGGACTGAAGAGAAAACAACCACGGAATACACGGAACACACGGAAGGTCTGAGTGCCTTCTGAGAACCCTTTCCGTGTATTCCGTGTGTTCCGTGGTTGAACCCAAAAGCGAATCAATACTCATGAACGATCAACTCACCAAATCCACCGTCCTCGTGCTCAACCGCAACTGGCAGGCCATTGGCGTGAAAACGCCGATGGAGGCCTTCAGCATGATCGCGGGTGGCGCGGCGACCGCGCTCGACATCGAAACGGGCGGTCACATTCGTCCGGTGACATGGGCGGAGTGGCTCACGCTTCCTGTGCGCGAGGGCGACAACGTGATCGGCACGGTCAAAGGGCCGGTGCGGGTGCCGGCGGTGCTCGTTTTGGCGAAGTTCGACAAGGTGCCGAAGAAGCGGCCCAAATTCGGTATGCGCGGCATTTGGGAACGCGATGGCGGTGTGTGCCAATACACCGGTCGCAAGCTGCGGGCCGGTGAGGGCAACATTGATCACATCGTGCCGCTTTCTCGCGGCGGACCCACTTCGTGGGAAAACTGCGTGCTGGCGGACAAGCGGGTGAATAGCCGTAAAGGGGCGAAACTGCCTACCGAGGCCGGTTTGAAGCTGCTGCGTGCTCCCAGCGTGCCGCGTGAGGTGCCGGTGACGCTGCTGATCAAGAACACGCATCGGGTGAGGGAGTGGGAGATGTTTCTGCAAAGCTGATCTTCCTCTTCCTCCTACTCCTCCTCCCGGATCGAATGGCTTCAGGCTGCCGATTCCGGGATGAAGAGGCAGAGGAGGAGTCGGAGGCGGACCCACCCGCATCGCTGCGCGAAGCGTTGCGGGCGGGTCACCTGCGGTGGGCGAGGCAGTGCTTATTGCTCCACGCGGAAGACGTGCATCGAGACGCCGTCGGGCTTGAGTTCGACGTAGTTGCGGGTGCCGCTCCAGTCGTAGGCACCGCCGTGGAGGAGGTCGATGACTTTGAAGGGTTTTGAGGCGTCTAGACCGAGGGCGGTGAGATCGAGATGGATCATGCCGGCGGCGGCGTGTTGGGGATCGAGATTGATGCAGCAGAGGATGCGGTTGCTGAAATCGGGCGTGGCTTTGCTGTAGGTGATGATGCGTCCGTGGTCGGCGGAGTGGAAGCGGAGGTTGTCGTAGAGATGCAGGGCAGGGTTGTCGCGGCGGATGAGGTTCAGCTTGCGGATGAAGCCGTTGATGTTGCCGGGCTTGTTGTAGTCACGCTGCACGAGCTGGTACTTCTCGCTGTGATTGTATTCTTCCTTGCCAGGATAGGGGTCGTTTTCACCGAGCTCATAGCCGCCGTACATGCCCCAGGTGCTGGACATGGTAGCCGCGAGGGCGGCACGGATGCGGAACATCTGCGGACCGGCGTTTTGAAGATGGCCGGGCAGGATGTCGGGTGTGTTGGGCCAGAAATTGGCGCGGTAATACCAGCGCATGTCGCCGTGGAAGAGCTCGCGAGCGTATTCTTCGAGCTCGGCACGGCTCTCACGCCAGGTGAAGTAGGTGTAGCTTTGCGTGAAGCCGATTTTGCCGAGCACCTGCATCATTTTCGGCTTGGTGAAGGCCTCGGCGAGGAAGAGCACATCCGGGTCTTTGCGCTGGATGGTGCCGATGAGCTCCTCCCAGAAGGCGACGGGCTTGGTGTGGGGATTATCGACGCGGAAGATCTTCACGCCGCAATCGACCCAGAACTGCACCACGTCGATGAGTTCCTTCCAAAGCGCCTTCCAGTCGTCGCAGTGGAAATTGATCGGGTAGATGTCCTGATACTTCTTCGGCGGATTTTCGGCGTAGCGGATGCTGCCGTCTGGACGCTGGTAAAACCATTCGGGATGGTCTTTGACGTAGGGATGGTCCGGGGAGCAGTTGATGGCAAAGTCGAGGGCGATTTCCAGGCCACGCTTGTTGGCTTCGCCGACGAGCCATTGGAAGTCCTCAATGGTGCCGAGTGCGGGTTCGACAGCGCGATGACCACCAGCTGGGCCGCCGATGGCCCAGGGGCTGCCCACATCGCCTTCTTTGGCAGTGAGGGTGTTGTTTTTGCCTTTGCGGGCGGTGATACCGATGGGGTGGATCGGCGGGAAGTAGATGACATCAAAGCCGAGGTGCGCGGCGTGATCGAGGCGACCGAGGCAATCGCGGAAGGTGCTGTGCTTGTCCGCGAGGCCTTCGGCACCGCGAGGGAAGAATTCATACCACGCAGAGAATCGCGCCCGCTCACGCTCAACGATGACCGTCATGGGGGCGGAGAGGGTGGAAAGGTCGCGATCCGGGAACTGATCCATCAGCGCCTGCATTTCGTCGGATTGCAGCACTTCGAGGATGTCCTGCGCGGGCACTTTGGTGAGCAGATCGGCGCATTCCTGCATCTGTGAGGCCGCTGCGGTGGCTCCGGCTTTCTTGGCACGCACAGCAGCCTCCTTTAGCAGGCGAGCTCCCTCGCGGGCCTCGATGGGTACATCGGGGTCTTTCGCTCCGATACGCACGGCGAAGGTTTTTTTCCACGAGCGGAAGAGGTCGCCCCAGGCCTCGACGACGTATTCCCATCGTCCGGCTTTTTCAAAGGCACAGGCTCCGTGCCAGCGGTCGTTTTCGCCGAGCTTCATTGGGGCCTCGCTCCAGCGCTTCGAGCCAGCGAGACGCCAGCGCAGCGCCGCGCTCATGACATCGTGGCCGTCTTTAAAGATGTCGCACCACACATCGAGTGGCTCGCCGATCACTCGCTTCACTGGATGGCGACCGCCTTCGAGGCAGGGGTAGAAGTTTTCAATGACGACCGTGGGAGCGTGGGAGGCGGGCATGAGAGGGCATGGATAGCGACCTGCGGCAGTTGCGCAAATGGAGCATCAATCCATGAACAGCGGCGCGAACCCGGCCTGCTGGAAGTGCCGGTCACCGGTCAGCGCTTCGTTCATGCGATGTTCCCACATGACCACGAACGATATGCAGTCGGTAAGGGACCAACCTTTGTCCGGGCGGCCGGTGTAAAGACTCATGCCTTGCTCGAAGAGTAAATCGCTGGATTTGACGATCAGGGTACTCGGATCGTCGTTTAGGCGGTGGATGAGCAGGCTCGCGGCGGCGCGGCGTGGAGTGTCGGAAAGGGCATTTGCCACCTCCGCAAGAACCCAGCGTGTGGTTACATAGAAACCGTCGAAGTCGCGGATGAAATCGTTTACGCGCTGATGATGCTGGTCATGCTTGTCCAGCATCGCGATGTAAAAGAAGGTATCTGCGAAGCAGGCGTTCATGCCTCAAGCTTTCTTGGGAAGCCCGTAAAGATAGTGATCGTGGTTTTGAGCCAGATCACCCATGCCGGAGTCGATGGAGCCGATCAGATCCTTGAACCGCTCCGCAAAACGTTCTTCTGGCCGGCGTTTCGGCAGGATGACGACCTCCGTGGAATCCTCAAGATGGACGCCTTCGGGAAGCTTGATCGTGTCATGCAGGACAGTGGCGGTGATGCTCATGGTCGGAGTTGTAACCTGACCAAAGACAGGGTGCAAGCCTGCTAAACGGCATGCTGCGATGCAAAAATCCCGCTGGAGAGCCGCCACGTTTGCGCCACGTTCGTGGGATGCCCAACCCAGCTCCGAAGAAAATCCTGCTCGCCGAAGACGTGCGTGCGATCGCGTTGCAGCTCTCGCATGCTTTGGAAAAGGCGGGTTATGAGGTGCAGGTGGCTCGCGATGGGGAGGAATGCCTGGAAAAGGTGGCCAGCTTCAAGCCGGACCTGCTGGTGCTCGATCTGATCATGCCCAAACTCACCGGGCTGGAGGCCATGCGCATGCTGCGAGCCGCGCCAGCCACGGAGAATCTGCCGGTCATCGTCACGACGGCGAAGGATTATTCCACGGAGCTGAAGCACATCCGCCAGAGCGGCCCGCTCGATGTGCTCATCAAGCCCTTCGCTCCCGATGTGCTGATCACCAAGCTCGATAGCTTGTTCCAAACGGCGGCGAGTTGCTCCCTGGTGGCGGAACGCCCGGCCCGAGAAGCGCCGAAGGACATCTATGCGCCGGTTTTGGACACGCAGAGACCGCACGCCCGCTTCTGGGGCACGCGAGGCTCGATTCCTGTCTCCGGTAGTCGCTACTCACAGCATGGCGGAAACACCACCTGCTTCGAATTTTGCACGGGGCAGGACCGCATCATCTTCGATGCGGGTTCCGGGCTGCGTGAGGCAGGACTCTCGCTGCTGAAGGATGGGCCGCGTCACATCCATCTCTTCATCACGCACACGCACTGGGATCACATCCAGGGTTTTCCCTTCTTCACGCCGATCTACGTCCCTGGCTTTGAAATCACTGTTTACGGCGAGCGTGGCTTTGGCAAGAACCTGGAGTCGCTCCTCGTCGGACAGCTGGATCGCGATTACTTCCCGGTGCAGCGGGAGGATCTGGCCGCGAAGATCAATTTCGTCTTCCTCGATGACAAACCGGTCACCATTGGCGGCGCGAAGATTTCTCGCGAATACGTCCAGCACCCCGGAGCCACGGTGGGGTTCAAAATCGAGCATGAAGTCTGGAAGGTGGCCTTCATCCCGGACAATGAATTTCTCCAAGGATACACCGGCAGTCCGGTGGTCATAACAAGGGAGAGTTATGTCGTAATCCCTCACGATCCGGTGATCAGCTTTGTGGAAGATATCGATCTGCTGATCCATGAGGCGCAGTATCTGCCTGTGGATTACCCGAAAAAGATTGGCTGGGGTCATTCGAACCTCGCCAGCGCCTGCGCCCTCACGAAGCTGGCCGGGGTGAAAAAGTGGATCTCCGTCCACCACGATCCCGATCACGACGACGTGGCCCTGCATGCGAAGTATAATCTCACCCGGCAAATCCTCGGCGATCTGGGGCACCGCATCCCCTTTAGCCACGGTCACGACGGCCTGGTGGAGTATCGCTAAGCCGGCGGGAAGTCTTTCCCAAGCTCCGACCGCCGAATTGCTTGATTTCCCGTCGTGAGTCCCGAAGATGGCAGCCCAGCCGATGAAATTCGCGATCTTCGGAGACATCCACGCCAACCTCGAAGCCCTTCAGACCGTCCTCTATGACGCTCAGGAGCAGGGCTGCGCTAACTATGTATGCCTGGGAGACATCGTCGGTTACGCCGCGAATCCCGTGGAATGTCTCGAAACCGTGCGGGCGCTGAACTGCCCTACCGTGCGGGGCAATCACGATGAAGGTGCGGCGGGGAATTCCTCCCTCGACGAGCTGAACCCGCTGGCCTACGCGGCGCTGATGTGGACGCGGCAGCAGCTCAGCGAAGAGCAGCGGCAGTGGCTGCGAGATTTGAAGCTGGTGCGTCAGGTGCGTGATTTCACCATTGTGCATGCCACGCTCGATTCGCCGGGGAACTGGGGTTACGTCACAAACCGCTTCGATGCGATGGCGAGCTTCAGCTACCAGTTCACGCAGGTGTGTTTTTACGGCCATACACATGTGCCGCGCATCTTTGAAAAAGATGACGCCGTGCGGGCCTCTCGTGGCACAGAGGTCAGCCTCGCCCGTGGCACGAAGTATTTTGTCAATGTGGGCAGTGTGGGGCAGCCCCGCGATGGCGATTGGCGGGCGGCCTACACCATCTACGACATTCAGGCGCAGACGATTTCGATCCGCCGTCTCGAGTATGACATCGAGACCGCCCAGCGGAAAATCCATGAGGCAGGCCTGCCGGCGCTGCTGGCGGACCGGCTGGCGCTGGGGAAATGAGGCAAACGGTCGGACGGGTCGGACTCGTCTGATAGGTCGGACTTAAACGCATGTCCTCACTTCCCAGCCTCCGAGATTTCCAAAGCGCCCTGATCGTCAAGCCGAGCTCGCTGGGAGACATCGTGCATTCCTTGCCAGCGGTGAAGGCGATCCGTGAGGCGCATCCGCACCTGAAGCTGCGCTGGCTGGCGAACACGGAGTGGACGCCGCTGATTCAGGGCTCGCCGTTGATCGATGAGGTGATTGCGTTTCCGAGGAAGCGATTTCGCGGGTTGGCGGGGCTGCTGAGGTTCTGGAACTGGCGGCGGGAGTGGATGCACATGCCGCGAGAGGAGCCGGAGATCGTGCTCGATTTTCAGGGCCTGCTCCGCAGTGGCATCGTAAGCCGCTGGCGGGGTTCCGAAGCGGTGATTGGCCTCTCGGATGCGCGGGAAGGGGCGCGGTATTTTTACACGCACATCGTGCCGGTGAACGCGGGGGCGCATGCGGTGGATCGTTACCTCGAAATGCCGAGGGCGTTTGGCATCGAGGTGTCTGCGGAGGAGGTGAGCTTCAGTTTGGCAGAAGGCAGCCAGCCTGCGGGTGTCGATTTCAACTGGCGTGAAAGCGTCGTGCTGCATCCGTGGTCGCGTGGGGAAGGGAAATCGCTGTCGGATGAGGCACTCGCGGCTTTGTGTAAGGCGCTGGCACCGCGTCCGGTGGTGCTCGTGGGCATGCATGAGGGCGCGAAGGTGCCGCAGGCGGCGCATGTGACGGATCTGAGCCATCGCACGAGCCTCGCGGAGCTGGTGTGGATCATGCGGCAGGCGGGTTGGGTGATCAGCGTGGACAGCGGGCCGATGCACATCGCCGCAGCGGTGAATGCCAGGACGCTGGGGCTTTATACTTGGAGTGATCCACGGAAGGTGGGGCCTTATCCGGCCACGGCGGATGTCTGGAAGGCGGGACGTATCGCGAAGCGGACGGTATTCAGCGCTGAGGAGTGTGTGAAGGAGATGAGTATCACGCCGCAGGCGGCGCGGGAGCTGGCGGATTGGGTGGCTTGATTGCGGTTGCAAGCACGACGGGGCAGGGGAGCATAGGCGACCATGAAGCCGCTTTTTGTCCTCCTCATCCTCACCGCAGTCGTTTTCGCCAAGGATCTGCCGAAGCCGGAGCGCTTTGAAAAGGCCATCGTGGCATTTGAGGAGGCGGACAAGGCCTCGCCAGCGCCGAAGAATGGCACGCTCTTCGTCGGGGCCTCGAACATTCGGCTTTGGAAGTCGCTGCCGGACCGCTTCAAGAAGGACAAAATCATCAATCGCGGCTTCGGCGGGGCGTTTTTGAGCGAGGTGGTGCATTTCGCGGATCGCATCGTGCTGCCTTACAAGCCAAAGCAGATCTATCTGAATGCAGGTGGCAATGATTTGCACCTCGGGAAGACGCCGGAGGAGGTGCTGGCGTCGTTCAAGGCCTTCGCGGCGCTGGTGGCTGAAAAGCTGCCAAAGACGAAGTTGGCCTTCCTTTGCATCCCCACCTCGCCCTCGCGCTGGGAGGAGGTCGAGACGGTGAAAACGACGAACAAGCTCATCGCTGACTTCATCCATGCGGGCGGGGATAAGATCGAGTTCATCGACTACTTCCCGATGCTGCTCGGAGCCGATGGGAAGCCGCGCACGGAGTTGTATATCGAAGACCAACTTCATTTCAGCGAGGCGGGCTACGACGTGGTCACCTCGGTGATTAAATGGCAGAAAGAGATCGCGGCCATCGAGGCCCGTTATGCCGAAAACGCGGCTCCGAAGGCTCCCATCGTCTTCATTGGCAGCTCGAGCATTCGCATGTGGAAGTCACTGGCGGCGGATTTTCCCGATAAACCGGTGCTCAATCATGGCTTTGGCGGCTCGGAGGTCTTTGACTCGTTGAATTTCGCTCATCGGCTGGTCTTTCCCTTCCAGCCAAAGCAGATCGTGATGTATGCCGGCGGAAACGACCTTAACGCCGGGAAGACGCCGGAGCGTGTTTTTGCCGACCTCCAGGCTTTCGTGGCCCGAGTGCATGCCGAGCTGCCGAAGACGAAAATCTGCTACATCTCCTCCGCCCCGAATCCGAAGCGCTGGGCGCAGATCAAGGAGACCCGTGCCTTGAATGCCTCCATCCGGGCCTTTTGCGCCAAGGACGAGCGCCTCCAATATCTCGACGTGCATCCGGTGATGCTCGCCCCGAATGGCGTGCCGAAGCCGGACATCTTTTTGGACGACAAGCTCCACATGAACGCCAAGGGCTACGAGCTTTGGAAAGGCGTCATGGGGCCGGTTTTGATGGATTGAGGCCCTCTCGGGCAGGCCTGCCGTGGCTGGAGAAGCGCTCAAAGGGCTGAAAACGCCCTCGGGTGGCAGGGGGCGTTCGTGGCGATTATAATGCTCACGAGAACAGTTGTTTATTGTAAACATTTGTTAAAGAAGTGGATATTTTTCTGGAGTATTTCCATAAACTCCATAGTTTAAGGGGTAAATTGCTCCCTTTCCGCTCTATCCACCTCCAATGACTTCCCCTGCACATCGCGGTGGTGACCTTGCATCGCCTCTGCACGGTTTTGACCAGGAGCCGTCTTCGCGGCACTCGATAGATTTGTGCGCAGGTGATGTCTTTAGGAGAAGGGGCGGCGATGTGATGAAGGTTGAAGAGAAGCTTTTGAAAATGATACCGCTGGTGGCAACCTTGCTTTTGGCCGCACTCATCTTGGCTGTTGCTATTCTTTTACCTCCTTCATTCGAAGGTGACGCGCTTCCAGCCAAGCAGATGGCTGGCGATGTCTCTGAATTGGCAGTTCCACAAAAGGCACCAAGTTACGTTGGTCCAACTTTGCAGGATATAAAACACTACCTGCCTCAAACACAGGAAGGCCATTTTAAAATCAGCGTCGCCAATCTATTTTATACCAAGGAGAGCCTTGATGTACACCGGATACTTGCAGGCCAGACGATCGAGACAACAGGTCAAATTACCTTTGAAAGAACTCAAGATTCCAAACGCCCCGTGATTAAGGTTTGTGACTTCGGATTAGGTAGTTTTTTCAGGCCAGCCCGCTACTCCGTAGAGTTAGAATTTGAAGCGGAAATACCTCACATGAAGCACCGGGAGTGGGTTCGGTTAGTTGGGATGCCCGTTTACAAGCAAGAGCACGGCAAGTTGTTGCTCAGTTTGAGAGTCACTCGCATCGAGGCGACGAGCGCACCGTAAGGCAATGAGTTGAAAACAAAGCGCCACCAAACTTTTTTGGGGAGGAGGAAATTCTAGCAGTTCCACAAACTAAAAGGTTAAAGGTCAAGCCCTCTAAAATAAATGGATATTCTTGTTGCGATTTTCCATAAAATCCATAACATGAGCTAATACCAGATTCCCTTTTGCCTTCACGACTTTCCATGACTGCCCCCCCGCACATCGCGGCGGTGACCTCCTATCCCCTCCGCACTCGTGTCAGCAGGTGCCACATTCGCGGCACTTGATGGTCGCGTCCAAGGCGGAGTTTTTTGGGAAGCGGTGGTGTGGGTCGTTGTGTTGGATTTTGATGGGGCTCGTAGCCGCGTTGTTTCTTCTTATGTTTCAGGGGAGCGCCGCCGCTTTTGACAATACCCCAGGTCCACAGACGTTGCCCCAAGGCACGCTTATCATTCCCATGGACAACACGTTGCAGGGGGGCGGGACCTTCAACCTCAAGGCCTACGGTCTGGCGGTCCGCCTTCTCCACGCGAACGTGCCTCTGAAGTGGATCATCAACCCGAGCAAAGGAAAGGACGGTGTGGACTTCACGGCCAGCGCCTTACGGGTCAAGCCCACGACCATTGCCGCAGCGAGCCGCTCCTTCAAGGCTGGCCCCTTGGCGATTCATCCTGGTTTTGAAGATGAGGCGCTGGCTGTCATCAATGCTTACGGAAACAACGTCGCTGTTTATCAACTCGACGCTGCAGCCACAGTCAATGTGGACTCCACACTGATGCATAAGCCCCGCGTGGCAGTCTTCGATCAAGGGAAGAACGACGAGCTCCATACGGATGTCCTGGCAGCAGCGGGCCTCGACGCTATCACCCATTACGAGGTGATGACCAATGCCACACAGATCGAAAGCGGTTCATGCTTTACGGTTGCCACGGAACCGCACTCGGACGCCGTCGGGGGAGCCGCTGAACTTATGCAGTTCCTTTTGAGCGGTGGCAATTTCTTCGGCCAGTGCGCAGCCATTCGTGACTATACCCAGCAAGGTCTTCTTTCAGGCTATGCGGACGATGGAGACCTCGGTGGTAGCATGACTTTCGACAATTTTAGCGATCCGATGGCTCAGTTCGATGGCGGGCTTGATAATGAAGGTGGCTCGGTCAAGTCCTTTAAACTCACCTCCAACCCCGGCAAACGCATCGCTTATTCATCGGGAGATGGTGCCCGTTACAAGGCGTATGTGGGCCGTGTCTCGGGTGCTCCCGCCGTGGGTGGCTGGGTGCATTACCTTGCGGGTCACAAGTATGAAAAGGGCTACAACGAGTCCCTCAATGGCAGGCGAATGATGATGAATGCCGTGCTGCGCTCGGCAGACCGTCCTGATAGCTGCGGTCTCACGGTGACCTCGGATTTCGGTGACTGGAGCGGCGTGGCGGCAACGAGCACCGCATTTACTCTGCCCACCAAGCTGCGCCTGGGCGCCACCTTGGATAGGGAGCCATCCCTTACAGCCAATGCAGCAGCCACGGTGGATGACACCAGTGGCACTGACGACGAAGATGGTGTCACCATGCCTGCCACCATCCGCCGGGCGGCAGCCATCACCCTGCCTGTGAGTGTGTTCAACAATACGGGAGGGAACCGCTACCTGCATGCCTGGATTGATTTTAACAACAATCTCAGCTTCGACGACAGACAGATCACAGCGGGTGGTGAACGTTTAGGCCCCGCAGTGGTTGTTACATCATCATCCACGGCCCAGACGGTGAACATTAACTTTACCGTGCCATCCAATGCTAGCATAGGCACGGGGCGCGGTGTCCGAGTGCGTTTGAGTGATAGTGCCGTCACATTGCCGATGACCAACGGCGGCGTCGGTGAAATTGAGGACTATGTGGTGCAGATTTTAGAGGGCCTCGACTACGGAGATTACGCCCCATTTCCGTCCGCCTCAGAAGAGGCGAGCAGTGTTATCCGCATCGGCACGACTGCCACGGATGCGGAGTCAGGCAGCGCGGCTAACAGCGCTGCCACGGGAGATGACCTCGTCGGTGATGACGAAAGCCTGACCATGCCGGCCTTCACGACGGGCATAACCACCACGCTCTCGATCCCTGTGACGATCACAGCTGCGTCACTCAGTGGCGGCACCGCCAGGATCAATGTGTTTGTGGATTGGAACGGTGACGGAGATGTGATTGACCCCGGTGAAACACAGACCGTGCAGTCTGTGTCCGCCAGTGGCACGCGCGTTTTCAATCTCACACCACCTGCTGACACCGCGCCGGGCACGAAGTTCCTGCGCATTCGGTTTAGGGAGGGCACCACATCCCCCGGCTTCAGCGGCGCGTCCACGCTAAAGGGCGAAGTGGAAGATTATGCCATCACGGTGACAGCGGCGGATTATGGAGACTACTCCGGTTTCGCTTCCGCCACACAGTCAGCGCACAGCGCCATCCGCATCGGCACGGAGCTTACCGATGCGGAGGCTGCCAGCCCGGCTAACAGCACGGCCACGGGGGATGAGCTTGTTGGCGATGATGAAAACCTCACGATGCCGACCATTCTATTGGGAAGATCTACACCGCTCTTGATCCCCGTCACGATCACACCCGCCTCACTCAGCAGCAGCACCGCCAGGATCAACGTGTATGTGGACTGGAATGGGGACGGAGATGTGATCGACACAGGTGAAACCCAGGCTGTGCAGACCGTTTCGAGCAGTGTCACAAGCAGCTTCAACCTTACGCCACCCGTGGGCACTACGCCCGGCACCAAGTTCCTGCGCATTCGCTTGGCGGAAGGTGCCTCCCACCCCGGCTTCAGTGGCGTGTCCACGCTAAAGGGGGAAGTGGAAGATTATGCCATCACGGCTGTGTCGGCTTCAGATTTTGGAGACTACTCTGGTTTCGCCTCCGCCGAGCAGTGGGCGGACAGCGGCATCCGCATCGGCACGGCGGAAACCGATACAGAGACTGTCAACCCGGCCAACAGCGCCGCCACGGGAGATGACATCGTCGGCGATGATGAGGACCTGCTCATGCCGATCTTCACCTTGGGCTATAACACCACGCTCTCCATTCCCGTGACGATCACGCCCGCCTCACTCAGTGGCAGTACCTCCAGGATCAATGTGTTTGTGGACTGGAATGGGGATGGAGATGCGAGTGACACAGGTGAAACACAGGCTGTGCAGACTGTAGCGACTAGCAGCACCCGGGAATTCGACCTTACGCCACCTGCGGGGACCAAGGTAGGCAGCAAGTTCCTGCGTATCCGCTTTGTGGAGGGGACCACTGCCCCCAGCTTCAGCGGCTCCTCCACGCTGAAAGGTGAGGTCGAAGATTATGCCATCTCGGTGACCGGGGAAACGGCAGAGGATTATGGAGACTACGCCGGTTTCGCTGCCGCCACACACTCAACGCACAGCGCCATCCGTATCGGCACGCTTGCCACGGATGTGGAGAATACCAGCCCGGCAAACACCACTGCCACGGGGGATGACCTGATCGGCGATGATGAAGACCTGACCATGCCGAGCTTCACGACAGGCCTAGCCACCACGCTTTCCATTCCCGTGGCGATCAACCCGGGTCCGCTCAAAGACAACACCGCTAGAATCAATGTATTTGTGGATTGGAGTGGGGACAACACTGTGGATGATCTCAATGAAACGCAGACCGTGCAGACCGTCTCGAGCAGCGGCACTTTCAACTTCAACCTGACACCACCTGCAGACACCGCGCCGGGCACGAAGTACCTGCGCATTCGCTTGGCGGAAGGTGACTCCCACCCCGGCTTCAGCAGTATCTCTAGACTGGACGGTGAAGTCGAAGATTATGCCGTCACGGTCACCGCGGCGGATTATGGTGACTACTCCGTTTTTCCTGCGGCCACAGAGTCAGCGCACAGCGCCATCCGTATCGGAACGGCTGCCACGGATGCTGAGGCGGCCAGTCCTGCGAATACCACTGCCACGGGAGACGACCTCGTCAGCGATGACGAAGATCTGACCATGCCGAGCTTCACCATGGGCGTGACTACCACGCTCTCCATCCCCGTGGCGCTCACACCCGCTTCGCTCAGCGGCAGCACCGCCAGGATCAATGTCTTTGTGGACTGGAATGGAGATGGAGATGTGATTGACGCAGGTGAAACACAGACCGTGCAGTCTGTGTCCGCCAGTGGCACGCGCGTTTTCAATCTCACACCACCTGCTGACACCGCGCCGGGCACGAAGTACCTGCGTATCCGTATTCGGGAGGGCACCACATCCCCCGGCTTCAGCGGCACCTCTACATTGAAAGGCGAAGTGGAAGATTATGCCATCACGGTGACAGCGGCGGATTATGGAGACTACTCCGGTTTCGCTTCCGCCACTCAGCGGGCGCACAGCTCCATCCTTATCGGCACGGAGCCCACCGATGCGGAGGCTGCCAGCCCGGCTAATAGCACAGCCACGGGCGATGAACTCGTCGGCGATGACGAAGACCTCAGCATGCCAACCTTTACCCTGAGAAATCCTACGACGCTGAGCTTCCCTGTCACCATCGGCGGCGACATCACGGCAGCACGGTTGAATGTGTTTGTGGATTGGAACGGTGATGGCGATGTGCTGGATGCAAGTGAGACACAAACGGTGCAGTCCGTGACCTCAAGTCGCACTGCGTCTTTCACCCTCACCCCGCCGACCGTCTCTCTGGGCACGCGCTACATGCGTATTCGCTTCACGGAGGGCTCCACTGCACCGGCTTTCAACGGTGCCTCGACTCTGCGTGGTGAGGTGGAGGATTATGAAATCACGGTGGATTGCCCGACGGTTGTAGTGGCACCTCCGCAGATTCCTCCAGCCATTGCGGGCAGTGCTTACAGCCTGGCGTTCACAGCCACTGGCGGGCTGGGGCCTTACACTTACTCAGCTACAGGAGCGTGGCCCACTGGCATGAGCCTTTCCTCAGCCGGGGTGCTTTCGGGGACCCCAACGCAGGTAGGTAAATTCGATGTGACGATTACTGCCACTGGGGCAGATAGCTGCGCGGGGTCTCTGGACTACACTTTCATCGTTGATTGTCCCCAACTCGCCATTACCACCGCGTCTCTGCCTGCGGGCACAGCAGGCCAAGCCTACTCTCAGAGGGTGTCTGCATTCATGATGTCAGGTCCAGTCTCGACCGATGGCTTGTCGGCGCAATACCTGCTGGCGTCTGATTTGATTGATCGCTCTGCGCGTGGGCTGGATCTATCAGGAAGTGGGGGGGCGTTCATGAATGGGGGCTTGGATTTTCGAACCACTGCTGCCAATTACAGCACGGTTGTCTCTGACGTGCTTAACAATGATGTTCACACCATCAGCTTCTATCTGAAGTTCACCGCGATCCCGGTCAGCACATCAATTTCCATGACGCGCATCATGCGTTATGGGACGACGACGGACCGCACGCCTGGTATCTGGCGGCAAGTCTCGACGAATAGACTCTACTGGCGTTATGATGCTGGCAATACCGGCACGCTGGGTCGCATGGCTAATGGTGCGGGTTTTCCGATCAATGAGTGGCATCAAATCACCGGCGTGAAGAATGGTGGGTCGTTTACTTTTTATGCAGACGGGAACCTGGTCTCAATCACCGCCGTGGCCAATCCTAAGTTGGCAGAAGATTCAGCGCTTAGATTGGGTGTGGGCGACTCCGCGCCGATGGTATTGCGTGATTTTCGTATTTATAATCGGGCTTTGAGCGCAGCAGAAATCGGCACCGCTACTGGCGCTGGCATCACCTACGCGGTCACGGCAGGCGTTCTGCCCACAGGCCTCGTCCTCAATACCAGCACAGGCACCATAACTGGTACACCGACCGCTGCCGGTAGCTATAGATATACCATCACGGGCACCGGTGCCTATGGTTGCACTGCGTCGAAGGAGTTTACCACAACGATCAATTGTCTTCCTATCACCATCGCCCCAGCGGCAGCGATTAAAGGAACGGTCGGCTCTGCTTACACTCAGACATTAACTGCATCTGGTGGTTTTCCTCCTTATGGGGCGTGGGCTGTCGTGGACGATGGGACGCCGCTCGCCGGGCCGCTACCTGCGGGGCTTACTTTAGACCCCAGCACGGGGATTATCAGTGGCACGCCCACAGAGGCAGTTTCACCAGCCACCAGCATCACCGTCCGCGTCAATGACGCCTACGGATGCCGAGGCACGCAGGTCGTTACCTTACAGATCTGCCCAGTCATCACGTTTGCTCCCGCGACGCTAACCAACCCGATTGGAGGCACTCCTTACAGCGCTTCAATTTCAGCGGCAGGTGGTAGCGGAACCTACACCTATGCCATTACAAGTGGTGCTCTGCCCGTCGGTCTTACGATGGACAGTGCAGGCTTGATTACTGGCACTGCCACAACGGCAGGGACAATGAACTTTACCGTCACAGCGACGGATGCTTTTGGCTGCCAAGGCTCGCAAGCCTACAGCTTGAGTCCAGTCATTGCCGACTTCGGAGATTACTCCGGCTTTGCCATCGCCGGACAAACCGCAAACGCCGCCATCCGCATCGGCACGCTCGCCACAGACGCGGAGGCGGTCAGTCCTGCAAACGGCACCGCCACCGGGGATGACCTCGTGGGTGATGACGAGGACCTGACGATGCCGTCCTTCATGGTCGGTGTGGCCACGAACCTGAGCGTTCCGGTGACGATCGGTGGCACAATCGTGAGCGCCCGCCTCAATGCGTGGGTGGACTGGAATGGGGATGGCGATGTGCTCGACCCCAATGAGACGCAGACCGTGCAGAGCGTGACCGGCAGCGGCACGCGGACCTTCAGCCTGACCCCGCCCACGGGCATCACCGTGGGCACCAAATACCTGCGCCTTCGTTTCACGGAGGGCAGCACCTCACCGGCCTTCACCGGCACCTCCACGCTGCGCGGGGAGGTGGAGGATTATGCCATCACGGTCAACGCTGGAAATCTCTCCATCGGCAACCTCGTGTGGATCGACGCAGATAATGACGGCGTCAAAGATGCCACGGAGACCGGCCAGCCGGGTGTCCCGGTGCAGCTCTGGACTCCAGGGGCAAACGCCACCGAAGAAAATGGCGCAGGTGACGACGTGAAAGCCGGTGCAGACATTGTCACCGACCTCAATGGCCATTACCTCTTCAATGGTCTGGCGGCTGGCACCTACTACATCCGTATTCCTGCTCCGCCGGCGGATTTCCCTCTCACTTCTGGCGTGCCGGATACGGCGGATAATCAGCAAGATGGCGATAACAATGGCCGCCAGCCTTCCGGCATCGGCACTGCGATCCGTAGTCCGATGATTACGCTCGCACTCGGCGCAGAACCAGCCGTCGGCATCGATGGTGATGACACGAATGGTGACCTCACCATCGACTTCGGTCTCGCGAGCAGTGATCCATGCTACAGCACCAATTTGATCGACAACCCGAGCTTTGAACTCAACGGCGGCGCGAATACCACCGGGGCGCTTTTTGCCTCGCTGGGCTACAACGGCACGGGAACAAGCTTCGGCAGCGGGGTGAACTCCCTGCGCTGGGTGAGTGGCGTGAATCCGATGTCTGCCCTGAATGATCCGATCCAGCGCATGAAGGTGCTGGCGGTGGGCAGTGGGGCGAAGGTGGGTTGGCTCGAAAGTGCTCGGGCGCATCAAGGTCGCCGTTTCATGCTGCTCGAAGGTGAATTGTCCTGCGTGGAGGTCAAAGCGGCGGGTGGTGGTGCCTGGAGTGCGGTGCTGCAGGCGGGCAAAACCTATCAGATGAGTGTTTGGGCAGATACGGCCAGCTCCACGGCCGCGTCGTTCGAACTCGACCTCGGTGCCAGCCAGCCGATCTTCCGCATCGGCACGAGCGGCACGCAGCTTCACTACTATGCCGCCACGCAGAATCGCTGGGTTTCGCCCTCCGGCGGCCCGTCGAGCTTCAGTTCCGCGCATTACAACGGCTGGAACGAAGCCGCCGCCACGGCCACGCAGCCAAACTGGCGTCGTTACATCTACACCTTCGCCATCTCGCCCACGGCGACCACGGCGCAGATTGACTCGATCTCGCTCATCCTGAGCGCCACGGCGGGCAGTGGTCCGGTGGCGCTGGATGATGTGGTGCTTTGTCAGCCGAGCATGACGATCGGTAACCACGTCTGGAATGATGCGGACTACAACGGCACCAAAGATGCCGCCGAGACGGGCGTGGGCGGTCTTACCGTGCAGCTCTTCAATCCTGGCGCGGACAATGCCGTCGGCGGCACCGCCGCCAACGCGGATACGCAGGTGGGAGCGAACACGACCACGGATGCCGCCGGCGCTTATCGCTTCACCAATCTCTCGCCGGGGAACTACTATGTGCGTGTCACACCGCCTGCCACCACCGTCACGACGGCGAATGTGGCCACGACGGATAACAACGTCGATAACAACAACGACGGCTCGCAGCCGGGCGGCGTGGGCACGGCGCTTTTGAGCCCGGTGATCAACCTGGCCTTCGCGGCGGAATCCATCACCGACGGGGATGCGGACGCGAACAGCAACCTGACGGTCGATTTTGGGGTCTTCACCTGCCCGGCGATCACGGTGAATCCCATCACACCCGCCGCCGGGACGGTGGGCACGGCCTACTCCCAGGCGGTCAGTGCCAGCGGCGGCACCGCGTCTTACACGCTGGCGCTCACCAGCGGCACGCTGCCGGCAGGATTGACATTCACCCCCGCCACCGGACTGATCAGCGGCACGCCGACGGCGGGCAATGGTGCGGGCACCTCCCTCACTTTCACCGCCACGGACGCCCGCGGATGCGTCGGCACGCGGACGATGACACTGCGGGTCTGCCCGGTGCTCTCGCTTGCCGTGCTGAACGGCACGCTCACGGTGGGCACGCCGTATTCTTCGAGTGCGGCGGCGTCCAATGGAGCCACGCCCTATGGGTATGCCGTCACCAGCGGGGCGCTGCCGGCCGGATTGGTGCTGAATGCCGCCACTGGGGCGGTCACCGGCACGCCGACGAGCACGGCGGCGGCCACCTTCACCATCACCGCCACGGATGCGAATGCCTGCTCAGGCTCCCGCAGCTACACGCTCACCCCGGTCTGCCCCACCATCACCGTCACGCCTGCCACGCTGCCCAATGCCACCCTCAGTGTGGCCTACTCGCAGACGCTGAGTGCTGCCGGTGGCACCTCGCCTTACACCTGGACAGTGAGCGCAGGCACGCTGCCCGCAGGCCTCACGCTGAGCAGCGCCGGTGTGATCAGCGGCACGCCGACCGCCGCCAACGGGGCGGGAACGAGCGTGACCTTCCGCGCCCAAGACACCTACGGCTGCGCCAGCACGCTGGCCATCAATGTCCGCGTCTGCCCGGCCATCACGCTGGCCGCGCTCAACACCACGCTGACGGTCGGCAGTGCTTACTCCAGCAGCGCCGCGGCCACGGGTGGTTTGGCTCCTTACACTTACGCCCTGGTCAGCGGCACACTGCCGACTGGCCTCAGCCTCAACACCACCACGGGCGCGGTGATTGGCACGCCGACGAGCACGGCCAGCCAGACCTTCACGCTCTCCGCCACCGATGCGAACACCTGCGTGGCGACTCGCAGCTACACGCTGACTCCGCTCTGCCCGGCCATCACGATCAATCCAGCGTTGCTTCCCGTCGCCACGGTCGGCGTCGCTTACTCGCAAACCGTTTCCGCCACGGGTGGCACTGCACCTTACAGCTATGCCGTGAGCGTCGGCACAC
>JBEIGR010000022.1:0-19801 GCA_040381795.1 Verrucomicrobiaceae bacterium
AGCCGAACTCGGTGCCGCTCCGGCTCCCGTGGCTGATTTGGATAAACTGATCGCGGAGACGGACGCGAAGATCAAGGCCACCACCGAATCCCTCACCGCCAAGAAGGCACTGTTGCCGAAATTGCCCGCTCTGGTCAAAGCCGGTCCTGACCGCATCAAGGCTGCTGAAGCCGCCTTGAATCAGGATCGCGGTGTCTTGTCCACGGCGCAGTTTGTTGCCAAATCGGCCAGTGACGAGATCGGTGTGCTGCAAAAAGTTCCCACCGCGCTGAAGGCCGCTCAGTTCAACACCGGCGTGCTTACCGAGAAGGAAAAGCTCGCCAAGCTTGAAACCGATTTCAACGACTTCTCCGAAGCGAAGACGGATGCTGAAGGCACTAAAGTGGCCGCTGCGAAACGCATCGAGGACAGCAAAAAAGCCATCACTGAATCCACGGCTGCCCAGCCAGCACTCGAAGCCGTCTTGAAGAAAGTGCAGGGAGAAGCCGCAGGCCTCGAAACCGCCATCAAACCCGCTCGCGATGCCGATGCAGCCGCCGCTGCGAAGGTCAACGAGCAGAAAACCATCCTCAAAACCAAAGAAGCTGAACTCGCCGCCGCCGCGAAGGCCAAGGATGACGGCATCGCCGCTGCCAAAAATGCCGCCGGGGAGATCGCCAAGGTCATCGAAGCCAAAAAGAAGAGCCTCGCCGAAGTGAATGGCAAACTCGCCGCCCCTGAAAAAGCCGTGAAGGCGAAGCAGGACGCCGCCGCGCCGAAAGAAGCTGCTCTGGCCACAGCCAAGAAAGCTCATGCGGACCTCACCGCCGCCGCTCCAGCGAAATCCAAGGCTGAGAAGGATACCGTAGCCGCTGTGGCTTTTTCCGAGAAAAACCTCGCCGATACCCGTGCGAAGCAAAAACCCGCACAGGATGCTCTCAATGCCGCGAAGGCCGAAAAAGCGCTCGATGCCGCCAAAGTAGCCGCTGCTCAAAAAGCCGTTACTGACATTCAAAACGCTATCAAAGCCGCCGAAGGCGATGTGAACGCCAAAAAGGCTGCTCGCGATGCCGCGAGCAAGGCGAACAAGGAAGCCGTCGCCGCCGTGAGCAAGGCCGCTGGAGCCGTCAAAACCGCCGAACAGCAGCTCACGCAGGCGATGAACGAACTCGCTGCCGCCGAGAAGGCTGCCGCGCCCACTCGCGGCCAACGCGATAGCATTCAAAAGGAGATCGATGCGCAATCAAAGGCCATCGCCGAGAAACAGGCCGCTTCTGCTGCCCTCGAAAAAGATTACGCCGCCAAGATCGCCCCGATCAACGCTGCCCTCGCCGCCGCCAAAGCGGCTCTTCCACCTCTCGAACAAGCCTACGCCGCCGTTCACACCAAGCTCGACGCCGAGCAGAAGGTCCTCGACGCCAAGAAAGCCGAAGTCGCCAAAGCCAGCGGAGACCTCGAAGGCGCCAAAAAGAAGAAGACCGATGCCGAAGCCACCATTGCCGCCGCCACGAAGGAAATCCCCGAGAAGGACAAGATCATCGCCGAAGCCAGCGGTGAGATCGCCAAGCTTCAACCTCAGCTCGAGCCTCAGCGCACCAAGGTGAAACAGATGACCGATCAGTATCTCACGATGCTGCCGAAGTGAGAGTTTAGTCGCGGCCTTTCACTCACATGGGCGGCAGCACTTCTTGGGGCGTGGTGTCGGTGATGGAGGGGGTGATGATGCCGCGTGCGAGTCGGCCGCTGTAGAGATCGAGGGCGCGTTTGGCAATGATGTCGATTACGGCGGGTTGCAGCGTGCGTGCGGCCACATTCGAGACAGCCATGCTGGCCCACATGACGGGGGATTTGAAGCGTAACACCTGCCAGACGGGCAGGAGTCGGCTGTACCATCTGTTGGCCTGCTGAACGGCGTCGTGTTTGGCGAGCTTGTGAGTGACCTCCCAGGTCTTCAGAGCAGTGGAGGCGCTGACATCGACGAGACGGCCGATGGAGCGTGTTTGAAGGAAGTCCGCCACGTCCATCGAGGCGAGGTGGACGGCGCGGGAGAACTGGCTGAGTCCGGGAGCAAGCAGGGCGTTCTCTTTGCCGGGATGATAGATGGCGGCGATGTCCTTCACGAGCTGGGGCACTTCGTTGACCAGCGGGGCGAGCCATTCGGGGTTGAGGTTCTTTTGCCAACGAAGGCGGTTTTTGCAGTCTTCGACGGCTTTGCGGGCACGCCCATCGGCCTCAGTGCTGAGCAATTGATCGTAGCTGGCGATGGTGTGGCGGGCGGCACGGAGATCAGCGAGAAACTGGAGCAGCTTATAAAGTAGCACGCCAGCGGCACCGAGAATGAGGCCGGCGAGGAAGGTCCAGATGTAGCTCCAGGGCATCGCGGGATGAGAGATCAGGAATGGGGGTAGAACACTATTCGTCGGCACGGGCAGGTGTGCCGATGTTCCAAAGGAGGATGCGGAAGCCGGCATCAGGCAGGCGTGAACTGGCGGGCACCTGGCGGCGGTGCGAGGAGAGGAGTTCGTTACTCTGCGCGGTGGTGTGAGCTCCGCCGCGGAGGACGGCGGCATCCGGCGTGTTGTTCCAAGGCGTGGAGACCCATTCCCAGACGTTTCCGGCGAGGTCGTGGAGGCCACGGATGTCTGCCCGAAAGCTGCTGACGGGTGCGAGGGCGGCAAAGCCGTCTGCGTAGCCACTGATGGAGGTTTTGGCGGACTTATCGGCGGTAAGATCGAGGAAGTTTCCTGCCTTAGCAGGAGGCGGCCATTGAAAGCCCCAAGGGTAGATGCCGCCGATGCGTTCATTGCTCTCCTGCGGCGTGGCACCTGTCTCGCGGGAAAGATCGCCAGCCATGCTCCATTCGTCATCGGTGGGCAGGCGATACTCCTGATCGGGCTCCAGAAGGCCCTGGGCGCGTTCGCGATCCGTGAGCCAGCGGCAGAATAGCTCAGCCTCCGCCCGGTTGACCATGGTGACGGGGAAGGTGGGATCGGCATCGAGGATGCGACCTTCGACCGGCGGCTGATTGGTGGTCTTGACGAACTCGGCGAAATCACTTCGTCGTGTCTCGATGGAGGCGATCATGGCTTTGCCGAGTGGAACAAGCTTCATTCCGAGGCTGTTTGGCCATGCTTTGCCGAAGACGACGGCTCCGCTGGCTTTGAGACGGAGATTGAAGGCGATGGTCTGGCCTTGTTTGAGATCACCCGTGGCGTGTTCGACTTTGTACCCTGGCAGCGTGACGGATAAATCGAATTTGGCAGCCCGCACATGCGGCAGGCGCAAAGGCGTGCGGCCGAGGAATTCGGCGCTGTCATACACATCCGCACCCGGCGGCGTGGAGGTGATGGTGATGGCACCATAGCGCATCTGCACGATCTCGCAGAGGATGGGCTGCATGCCGGGTTTTGGCGGGGAGCTTCCGGGACGAGGCGTGATCTTCGCGGGCTTCCAGCCGTATTCGTGATCGAGATCGAGGCGGCCACTGCGGCGCTCCGTCTCCGTCATCCAGGCACAGAAGGCATCTGCCTCTGCTTTGCCCACGACCGCCGCGTAGAGTGTGGTTTTATCCATCTGAGGGATGCCGGTCACATCATACTCGGAGGCTCGGAGGCTGGATTCGAGGAAGCTGCGGAAGAGCATCGCATCGACGGGGAGATCGGCGATGTGGCGATCTCCTTTGAAGGAAAACCACTGCTTGAGGCGGTTTTGCCAAGGCTTACCCGTGCGGGGTGGCTCGGGGGTGATGGGCCGCGGCTTCACGGGCGCGGTGACCTCGTAGTGCCAATCCCGCTGATGGCGAGCCATGACAAGGCCACTGGCGAGCAGGAAGGAGCCGAGCAGGGTGAAGAGGGTGGCTCGGCTAAAGCGGCGGATGAAGCTCTC
Source organism: Verrucomicrobiaceae bacterium (assembly GCA_040381795.1). Taxonomy (GTDB): domain Bacteria; phylum Verrucomicrobiota; class Verrucomicrobiia; order Verrucomicrobiales; family Verrucomicrobiaceae; genus Prosthecobacter. Next base: position 3,865 of record JBEIGR010000022.1, read on the forward strand.
CGGCTGCTTATCGCCCACATGCTGGAGCGCCTCCGCAAAATCCGCTGCCGTGGTGAAGCGGCGGTCGAGATCGTTTTCACAGGCTTGGCAGATGACGCGGTTCAAATCGAGCCAGAAAGGCCATTCCTCATCGCTGATCTCATCCGGCACCTCGGGGAACTCCATGCGATCCTTCCCGCTGCTCATTTCATAGAGCACCTTGCCGAGGCTATAAATATCCGCCTGAGGTGTGCCGGGGCCTTCTGGTGGCACAAAGCCCTCCGTACCCACAAACGAACGCTCACCAAAGGCCGCCACGAGGCCGATATCCGCCAGCTTGCACACACCGCCCACGAAGATGACGTTCGAGGGCTTGATGTCGCGGTGCGTGAGGCCGTGATTGTGCATGAAATGCAGCGCATCAGCCATGTAAGTACCCGCATCCCGACAGAAGAAAGGATCGAGGCGGCCGTGCCGCTTCATATCCGTGCCCAGCGTGCGGGGGACGTAGCTATCGATGTTCGTGATGTTACCGCCTTCCTCCACATCATCGCCCAGCTCCATCACGCAGTAGTAGAAGCCACGGTTTTCATTCCAGCCCACATGCAAAATATGCACCAGGCAAGGGTGGCCACGGGAGATCGGCTCGAACTGCTGAATGCCGAGGAACTCGCGATGAAACGTCCGCGTGTGCTCGAAATCCTCACGCCATACGATTTTCACCGCACGAAGGGCTCCCGTTACACTCTGTGCTAGCCACACCTCACCGTAGGCACCACTGCCGATGCGTTTTAGCAGAGTGTAGTCCGGGATCACGATGTCATCGCGATGCGAGGCTGGATTACCGGGGACCTTCTTTGGCTTTGCCATGACGGCATGGGGCTGCAAGGGCGGTGGTGGAAGCTCGATGAGACTCGCCGTATCCGGTGCGGACTCCTCTTGAGGCGATGCCTCCGGCGCAGCCTCTGCGGGAGCAGGTGCGGCGGGCATTTCGGCGGCAGCTTCGGGTTCAGGCATGGGAGGACGGCGACGGACGGCGAGAGTCTCCCATCATCGGCGTGGAATCTCAAGCAGGTTGAACGGGCATCCTTGGGGACTCTTGGGGGCGATGGGGTGATTCATTTGCAACACCCGCCGCAGCCATCTCATAGCCCCCACCTGCATCGCTGAGCGAAGCACTTCGGGCAGGTCAAAGTCTCCAAGTCTCAAAGTCTTCGGCGCAGCCGCTCTTCCAGCCTCCGGCAAAGCCACACCGCCAGAGATCAAGAAGGCGCCAGAGTCCAAGGCAGGAACCCGGAGCGCGGATGCCCTCATCCGCTGATGCGCCACCGAACCAACAACCGCGCAGCCAACACTGGAAAGACAATTTGTCAGACAGTTGCACTCCGACCCCATTTCTCCAAATCTCACCACTCCCCGTCTATGTTCGATCCCACCAAACCGGCCAACAACAGTCCGAACTCCAGTGCGGAGATGCGAGGCCAATTGAACGGTCTCAAAGACCTCATTGATGCCATCACCACGATCAGCGCGGCGGTGGTGGATGGGGTGGCGACGCTGCCGCCGGGTGATCCGGCGACGGTTTCCCTGAGTGTGACCAGAAACACGCTGCACTTTACCTTGGGTATCCCCCAGGGCTTTACCGGGGCGCAGGGACCGCAAGGCCTGCCGGGGGAAGTGACGCAGACGGACCTGAACAACGCCGTGGCGGTGCTGGGCCAATTAGCCGATGGCAGCTACAACCCCACGCAGATGCAGGACGTGATCAACAAGCTGGATGAGCTGATCCTGGCGCTGCGGCGGTGAGGGGGCAGAGGGCAGGAGTCAGTTCGTCCTCGTCCTCGATCCTAAGCCGTGTTTGAAAACCATCTGGGGCACTCGAATGATGCGGCAGCAGAGTAGCCATCTCGCTCCGTCGAACCGACCGAAGGGAGATAGCCAGCCGTAGGCTGCCCGAAGGGTGACGCGAAGCGCCAGCAAATGAGCTTGGAGCTTCTCAAAGTCCCCGGTGTACGAGTGGTGGGGATCCAACATGCTGGCGAAAGCCTCCCGCTCATCTCGCGGAGCGAGATGGCCACTTTGCTTCGCCTGATTGTCGTCGGTAGGCTTTCAAACACGACCTAGCGCTTCGATTCGAGTTTCATGTTCGCCCTGAATCCGCCTCCGGCTCCAGAGGGCAGAGGGGCGCGTTCACCGCTCACCGTTCACCGCTCACCGCTCACTGTTCACCGCTGACTGCGTGATCTGCCCGCTTTGGATGAGCGAGATGATTTGTTCTGCCGTGGCGGGGCCGTAAGTCTGCTGGCCTTCGGAGTAATACCAGTTGGTGGTGTTCATGGGGTGGTGGCAAGGGAGTTGAGATATAGGTGCTGAAACCGTGATGATTTGAAATCGGTCAAGTCATACGGGGCGATATTTTCACGCGAGGATTTCGCTCACCACGCGGCCAAGATCACCACGCAGACGCACATCCCGATCCGCGAAGGGATAGGTGAGTTTTTCGATCTTGAGGCCGAGCAGGTGAAGGATGGTGGCGTGGAGGTCGCCCATGCCGACCTTGCCGTTGACGGCCTCGGCGCCGGTCTCGTTCGTTGCCCCGTGCCTGTGGCCGCCTTTGATGCCCCCGCCCGCCAGCCACATGGAGAAGCCCTTGTTGTTGTGATCACGCCCGCCATTGCGGCTGCGTGGTGTGCGGCCAAACTCGCCGCCCCAGACGATGAGCGTCTCCTCCAGCATGGAGCGCTGCCTCAGGTCTGTCATCAATGCGGCGATGGGGCCGTCAATCTCCGCGCCCTTGGCCTCCAGGGAACTTTTGATGTTGCTGTGATTGTCCCACCCACCGACGCCGATCTGGATGAAGCGCACGCCAGCCTCCGCGAGACGGCGTGCGAGGAGGCATTGTTTGCCGAACTTGCTCTCGCCATAAAGCTTGAGAGTTGCTTCCGGCTCCATGGTGATGTCGAGCACCTCCGGCACGGCCGTCTGCATGGCAAAAGCGCGCTCGAATGAACTGATCACGCCCTCAATCTCGGAATTGGCCGGGTCCTCGAGCTGAAGCTGATGCCCGAGGCGGCGCATGAGTGCGATCTGCCGCAGCTGCTCCTCCTCCGCCTGTTTCGGCTCGATGAAAGCGAGTCCTTTGCCACTGGTGAGCTTGGTGCCCTGGTAAACGGACGGCAGGTAGGCATTGCCATAGCCACGCGCCCCCACTCCGCCAACCGGGTCGATCGAAATGAAACCGGGAAGGTCTGTGGACTCGCTGCCGAGGCCATAGAGCGTCCACGAGCCCAGTGAGGGCCGCACACCGCGATCTGTGCCAGTGTGCAGCGCTAGCTGTGCCTCCGTGTGGCTGGCGGTGACCGTGTGCATGCCATTGAGGATGCACATGTGATCCGCCTGCTGCGCGAGCTTTGGGAAAATGCTAGACATCATCAGCCCGCTCTTGCCGCCGGGCTTGAAATCAAATACCGAGGGAGTCGCCTGCGCTGCCACCGGCATCTTCGGCTTGTGGTCGAAGGTGTCGAGATGGCTGGGGCCGCCATCCATGAAGAGAAAGATCACGCGCTTCGCCTTCGGCGTCAGATGCGGCTTTTTCGGATCGAGCGGCGATGCCGCTGCTGCGAGCTGTGCTTGCATGGCATTGAGCGCCAGCCAGCCGAAGCCGGCCCCGGTGTGGCGCAGGAAGTCCCGACGAGTGGAGACGAGACGTGCATGGGAGCAATGCGGGTGGTTCATGAGCTTGGGCGGGCAGTTTGCAGCGGATCAACGCACATACAGAAATTCGGGACTGGCGAGGAGTGCCTGAACAAACAGCGCCCAGGCTTTTTTTGTCTCTGCGGTGCTTTCCTTGATCCAAGTCTGCGCGACCGCTGTCTCAACCGAGCTGGGCGGGCGGTTCAAGGCCAGGAGATACGCCGCCTGCGCCCGTTGTGCGGCGGGAGCACGGAACACCGGGCTGGACAGCTCTGTGGCCACCTGCTCCATGAACGTGCTGTTCATCAAAAACAACGCCTGCGGCCCGCTGGTGGTCGCCTCGCGTTTGCCGTTAACTTGCGAGGGATCAGGGAAGTCAAAGACCTCCAGCATTTCCGGGATGCGGCCATTGCGCAGCACGGGCAGGTAAATGCTGCGAAAGGGCGAACTCACGCCCAGCAGCGGTGTGGCCTCGCGTCCCAGCTGGCCGACCTGCGTGCCAGCCGGCCGCTCCAGCTTGAGCTGGCCGCCGAGCTGCAACCATGCGTCCCGCAGCGCCTCGACCTCCAAACGCTTCCAGTTCATGCGCCAGACGAGCTTGTTCGCGGGGTCGATCTTCTGCTTCGCCTCATCGCCACGTGAGGACATGCGGTAGCTGCGGCTCAGGACGATGGCACGGATCAGTTTTTTGATCGACCAGCCCCCCTGCATGAAGCGCGAGGCTAGATGGTCCAGCAGTTCGGGATGGGTAGGCGCATCCCCCATGAAACCAAAGTCATCCGGCGTGCTAACGAGGCCGCGCCCAAACAGATGCAGCCACACGCGGTTCACCAGGACTCGTGGTGTCAGCGGATTCTGCGGGGAGATGAGCCATGAGGCCAGTTGCAGCCTGCCGCTCTCTTTTTCACGGACCGCTGGCAGGGGTGGCAGTCCGGGAATCACCACCGCGCCACGCTGCACCAGCGGGCCGACGAGTTCGATGTCTCCGCGCTCCCGCAACGCACAATGCACTGCCTCGCAGTCATCCACCCCCATGCAGGTGCGCAGGTCGATGTTGATCTTGGCCGAATTCCGCTGCTCGATGCTGAGCACTTCGTCACCATTGCCCTCCGTCATGCCGATTTTGTCGCTGCGTCGGCTCACCGTCACTTCCTTGCCCGTGCTGCTGGCCAGTGCTGAAAGATTGGTGGCCAGCGGCCGGCCGTCCAGGCTCTCCCGCTCCACCGGCGGCCGGCCCCGGCTCATGCGTTTCTTTTTCATCATGGCATCATCCTGGTCGCCGGTGGCAAACCAGGTGCGCGTGCTCAGGAAGATGCCTGCCAGCGCATAGTAGTCCGTTTGTTTCACCGGATCACCGCGATGGTCATGGCAGCGCGCACAGCCCACGGTGAGGCCGAGGAAAGTGCGTGTCGTTGTGTCAATCTGCTCATGCACTCGATCCATGACGAACTCCGGCTTGCCCATCATGGAAAGATCATTCGCACCCAACGCCAGAAAGCCCGTGGCGATCTGCATGTCCGGCGTGGCCTTCGGTGCCAAATCCCCCGCCACCTGCTCCGCCACGAAGCGGTTGAAAGGCTTGTCCGCGTTCAGCGCGTCGATCACCCAGTCGCGGTACCGCCACGCCATCGGCAGTGCCTTCGGGCGCTCGCCTCCTGAGGTGTCCGCGTAACGCACCACATCCAGCCAGTGCCGCGCCCAGCGCTCGCCAAAGCGCGGTGAGTCGATCAGCCGTTTGACCACCTTCCCGTAGGCTTCAGGAAACGACGCGGGATCATTCACAAACGCCTCGATCTCCTGCGGCGTCGGCGGCAGCCCCGTCAGATCAAAGGTGATTCTGCGCAGCAGCAGATGCCTTCCCGCGTCGGGATTGGGTTTCAAGCCCGCGTCCTCGAGTTTCCTCAGCACAAACTCATCCAGCGGATCATGTGCCCAGCCATCGTCATCCAGCGCCGGCGTGGGCGGATCGGTGATCGGCCGCAAGGCCCACGGCACGTCTTCCGCACACAGTGGCGTGATGAGCAGAGCTAGGAGCAGGAGAGGCTTCATAAAAAGACTTCGTAGCATAAAAGGGACCGTTGAATCACGGCAATGACAATTTTAAAGGGACTGCCTCCACGCGGGTTTTCGAGTCCACGCTGAAGGGGCGGGTCTTGCGCTGGCCTTCGACGCTCCAGTCGGCGTCAGTGAACAGGTCAAGGATGTTGGGAAAGACCCGGCCACCGAGCTGGGGATCGCAGGCCACCCACAGATCATCCTGCGGGTAATAGACCTCGATCAAGGTGTGACGGGCCAAACCGCCTCCGCCGGTGGGCACAAACACACGCATGGTGCGCACCGGCAAACCGAGATTGCGCAGCAAAGCTGCCGCGAGGTGGCTGAAGCCGATGCAGTTGCCGCGCTTGCGCTTCAGGCAGGTGAGTGCGTCCGGCACCTCATCTGGCAGCGCCCATTTCATGTGCCGGGCCGTCCACGCGCACACCGCCGCCACCACATCGGCCTGGGTTTGTGGATTCGCTGATTTGAGGATGCCCTGCGCCGTGCGGGCGATGGCTGGATCATCACTCTGAATGCGCGGCGTGGGCTTGAGATAGAGCGTGGCCTTGTCAGACACCTGCGTGAGCGGATACGGCTGCAGCGGCCGTGGCATGACCTGCGTCGCCTCGGTGCGGATCGTGACGGCGGTATCAGACTCCCGTGTCACCCGCTGGGAATACGACCCGCAGGTGTAGTCCTCAAAGGGATACACGCCCTTCGGATTCGTGATCTTGATCACGTAACCAAACGTGCCAGAAAGGCTCGGAGCTGCAGGCCCGGCAGCGCTGGTCTGTTGGGGAATGGGGGTGGGTTGGGCCGCCAATGGCAGCACCAGAGCGAGGAGGATAGCGGCTGATCGGTTCATGGCGAGGCGCGGTGTCAGGGATTGGTCAGTTCGGGGACGATGCGGCGAGCTGTTCATTGCTTGGGTGCTTGCGGGCGGTAAAAGCGCAGCCAGCCTTTGACCAGATCAGCCAGATGAAAGGTGTCCTGAATGACGAATTGCCTGCCGCCGGAGTTCTGATGAAAAACCTTCAGGATGCCCTGCGCAGCGTCCACGCCTTCCACCACGGCGCTGTGATGATCAAAGCGATACCAGTAAGTGCCGCGCCTGCCGTCATGGCGGGGGCCTTCCAGCCTTGCACCGCGAAACTGGATCATATCTCCTGGCTTTACCCGCACGAGCATTTCCAGTCCCTTCACATACTTCGGCCCGCCCTCGATCAAGGCCACCTCCCGGCCCCAGACGTAATCTTCTGGTCCGGGCGAATGCTTCCGAGCCATGCCGGTAGCGCCAGCCGCCGCGAGGGACTTGGATGCCAGCGCTGCACAGTGGCCTTCGCCCACCTTCTTTCCGAGGTGCGACTGGCAAAACCGCATCACCTTGGCACCGAGGTCAGCCTCCACGGCGGCGGCTTCCGCGCCCAGCTTCTTGGCGAGTTCCGTGCTTTCGGGTGCGAGCTTTGCCAATGGCACGGCAAACGGTGTGCCGTCCTTCTCGATCACGACGAAGTCCTCCGTCAGCTCGATGAATTTCGCCATCGTCACCCGGCCATCACTGGCGGTCCAGGATTGCTGGGCATAGCCGTCTTGAACATGCAAGGCGACGGTGGCAGCCAGCACCAAACACAGGATGTGTGGTTTCATGGGAGGAGTGCGAAAAGGCATCGGGGGCTGGTGAAGCAGTAATGATGAGCCTCTTTCTTGTGCTGCTTCGATATTACTTTTCAGGCAGTGGAATCGCACAAAAACCTGCACTAGGATCGCTGATCAGGCAGATCCCCCGTCCAATATCTGATTTCACATAAACCTGTTGAAACGGGACTTCGGATGTCAGTTTCCGTGCCGCTGAGAGGCTTCTCTTTGCCCCATCAGCCAGGAGGATTTCCACACCGCCCTCCCCCTTTTGGATGATCAGCAGGCGATCATGGGACAGTGTGATGACATCACCCTCACCATACTCGGGATGCGGCTTGGGTGTCGTGAAGCGTGCTTCCTCTTGGTTGGTGGCACAGTTCACGAGCAGAAGATCTTTACCGGCAAAGATCCAGGCCTTGTTGTTCGGGACAAGATGGACGCGATTGTTGCCTGGGTAGCGGTACTTCAATTCGCCAGAGGCGGTATCAAAGATGAGGCCCTCGTTTCTTTTGGATTCCCAAGCGTATTGAAGACCGCTGGCGGCCCCTGGCTTGGCCAGGCTCCAATCCTCGGGGCTTTTGGTCCAAGCCCATGATTTGGTGGAGATTTGGTAGCCACCAAAGGATGGAGGCCCCTGGCCGGAGACTAGAAATTGGGCAGTGAGCCATCCACCTTGGTTGGCACCTGCCCCAACGACTTTCCAATCGGTCTTTGGAGAGGGGAGCTCGAAAGAACTTTGGTCACGCAGGCTGGCTACCCACGTTTTCGTGGCATCACGTTCGTATTGTGTGCCCACGGCTCCTTCATCCAGAATCTCCTGCGTTTGAGTCCGATCAGGAAAGCGGCAAACACGAGTTACCTTGGTGAACTCCGCATTCAGTTCGGCGGCAAAGTAGCCATTCACCAGCAGGTTGCGGGCGCCTCTGCGTGCGACCTGCACACAGCCGTGAGAGGACCACATCACGGGGCCGGATACCGCCGAGGACTCCGGGTTGTCGAAACCGAAAGACGTCCGCGACTGCAATTTGCCGCTGCTGCCATCAAAGACGTGGAGGACGATCTGTGCCAGACGGTTGCGGGCGTACTCTGGCTGTTTGTTCGCGTCTGCCGGGTCAAAGCGGTAATTCACCATGCACACGATGAGCCGCCCATCCTCGGTCATAAAATTGTCAGGGTTAAACTCATCTGAAAGCTCTGCGGTGCTGGTCACAGGCATGCGCCATAGAACTTTGCCCGTTTGGAGGCTGACACTGACCAGGGTGTGCGAAGACTTTCCGTCCGCATGCTGAGCCCAGAGAAAGAGTGCCGCTCCATTGGGTGCGCAGGCAACGTAGCGAGCCATTCCATCCCCAGAACCACCTCCGATCTCGGTGTTTTTCACGTCACAGAGGATCTTGTCAGGTCCAAGCAAGGCTGACGACGGAGATTGGGCTATGGCTGAGGGCTGCGAGCCGGCCGCTGCCGATGGAGGGATCGCTAGTGCAGAAGATGCGCCATAGAGTTTCTTCGCCTGCGCCATGCTCTCGGGTGAAAGCCTTGCCAGTGGGAATTTGTGCTGCTGACCGCCGACCTCCAAGGTGACGAACTCACCCTCCAGCTTGATGAACTTCGCCTGGATGACCTTGCCGTCGCTGGACGTCCATTTGAATGACCTCGGGGCAAAGTGAATGCCATCCTCCTGGTAGCTGACTTCCAGATTGGCTTGTTTTTCGATCTCAGCGATGCCCTCAGCCGTTGAGGCACCGGAAAGCACGAGATCAATCTTCACCTCACCTGTGGCTGCCGGATTGAAGTAGGCCTTGGCGGTGAGGCCGCCCAATTGAAAGAGGAATTGGCAGGCCTCGGATGCCGGGAGAGCGTGCAAGGTCAGCGTGATAGGGCCTTTACTCCCGGCCACCTTCTTCTGCCAGTCTTCGGCGGACAGGGGCAGCGTGAGGGCTAGGGCGGCGATAGCGGCGATGATACGCGTTGGTTTCATGGCGAGTAAAAACTGTGATTTGGCGAGAGACAAGATTGGGTTCACTTGTCCCGCCCGTCCGGCACGAGTGCCGGATCAACCGTGCCGGTCTGCTGGCCGAGAGTGAAGTCGTGATACTCGCTCAAAATGTTAAGAGCGGGTTGTGCTCTCTTGCTGGCGGGATCGCCGAAATAGTAGGCGATCACCTTGTCTCCGACCTTGAAGACGTCAGCACACCGCTTCTTGCTCGGCCATCCACAGACCCCGGCCTTGTCGATTTCAAAGACTTTCGCGCCGAGCGGACCACTGATGGTGATCAACTTTGCCGTGATTGCGGCAGCCGTGCCTTCGTAAGCTTCTGGCTCAGGTGCGGCGGTGGCGAAACTGGAAATCCCGAAGATTACCAAGGCAAGGGTGTGACGAAGCAGTTTGTTTTTCATATGTGAGTTGGTTTCTGGAGGTTGGATTGGAGTGCTGAGAGAGTGCTTTTAATCCGCCGCAATCGCTTCCTCAGCAGAAGCGACCACCCGAGGAAGCGGAGCAAGCCTGCCCGTGGCGCTGGACGGCACAGCGGAGGCGAAGTTTTGCGTGGCGTGCAGATGAGACTGCGCACAGAGGCAGAAGTGGGCACCGCAGCCGACATGGGTGAACTTGGGGTTGAGGATGTTGGCACGGTGGCCGGGAGATTTCATCCACTGCTGCACGATGGCGTTCGCGGCGGCGAGGTAGGTTGTCCCATGCACCGTGCGCATGGCGATATTTTCCGCGCGATGGCCTCCAGTCACGCCTTTGGCCGCCATGCGCTGCCAGGGCGTGCGTTTCGCGGCATCTTTCGGGTTTTGATGAGAGAAGAAGCCTCGCAGAGCCATGTCCCGTGAGTGCTCAAACGCGCTTTCCGTCAGCGCCCGCGAGGGCTGGAAGGGCAGCAACCGGTGCCTGAGCCGTTCCGTGTTCGTGGCAAAGAAGAGCGCCGCGTTGAGCAAGGCGTGGTCCATATTCTCGCGGTCCATCACCTGCCGCGCGGCGGGGTGCTGGCTGAAACTGGCGGGAGTGTAGAACCCGTAGTCCGCAGCGGTCCAGGCCGTGGACTGGGAGCGATTTCCGGCCTGTGCAGCCTCCTGAGCCTGCGCAGCCAGTGGTAGCAGGAGAAGGGCAATAAGCTGCATCATCATGGAGGAGGAATTCTTCATGGTTATTCTGGGTTAAAACAGGTGGCAGAATTAATTTACCGTAAGCAACGATGAGCGCAGCGGCCATTGTCGTTCGGGTCATTCACCCCCAGGCTCGTGTCATGACCGAAAACGGTGGCGATGGTGTGGTGGACGATTACATCCCGACCCTGCTCATAAGCACAGAGGAATTTCCACTCGGAGTTGGAAGGCAGGCGGCGGCTCGGAAGTGACGAATGACGAAGCTCGAATGACGAACCTGAAGTGGAGCCTGGGACTGGGCATTTTGTCATTCGGATTTCGGGCATCGAGCATTCACTTTGAGCTGCCGGGGCGCGGAAGCCGATCCGTCCTCCCAGCATCCTCGCCTGGGCGATGCTGTGCGCGGAAAGATGGTAGAAGGGCGCGGTGGAGACCACACCATCCTTCTCGATCAGCACAGACTGTGCACCAGTGCCGATGAAGCGCGCCTCGATGGTCTTTTGATCGTTCGAGGTCCAGGGCAGCAGGGTGGAACTTTGGGCGTTCGCGGAGGTGCTAGAGATGAGGGTGAGGAGGAGGGAGGTGATGAGTGTCGTTTTCATGGACTTCACCCCTGCCAAGTGAAGCTGCTGAAAATGGTTACAGACCTTTGTGATCTTTTTTCATGTCCTCTGATCAGCCTCTGAACACCAGCACATGATGCTGGGCGAAGCGTTCCACGAGCGTGGATTCCCGAAACGCAGCGTTCGCCGCCATCTGCCTGAGATCGGCCACGGTTTCGGGGAAGTCGTAAGCGGCGACGTGGGCGCACGCGGCGTCGATGTCCTCAGGGCGCACGGCGGTCCACTGGCTGCGCATGGTGTGGAGGTAGGTATCGAGGTATTGCTGGCGTGACTGGCCTTCCTCACGGGCAATATCGACGAGGATGAAGACACCGCCGGGGGAGAGCGCACGGGCGCAAGCATGAAAGAGCTGCTGCTTCTCCGTCCCATCGAGGTGATGGACGGCAAAGCTGGAGAAAATGGTATCGAGGGAGGCTTCCTCACGCTCATGCAGAGCCTGAAGCATATCCTGACAGCTGAGCGTGATGTTCTCCAAGCCGCTCAAATGGCTGCGTGCCTCCTCGAGGGCCGTGGAAGAGAGATCCACGCCGTCATAGCGAACGGGCGGGGCGGCTTTGAGGCAGGGGGCGAGGAAGCGGGTGTTCCCACAGCCGAGATCGATCATGGAATAGCTGCCTCGCTCACGCCGCTGCTGGAGCAGGCTGGCGATGAGGGCGTAGATCTCACGATGGAACATGTAGTTCTTCTCCGAGAGCGCGTCGTAGAGGCTCCAGGAAGTGCGGAAGAGATGCGTTTCGTCGTCGGCCATGGGGGACATTCTTTGGCAGGATCAATGACGGCGGTGATAACGCTCACGCGGGGTGATCGCACGGCCGCCAGGACTGAGGACGCTGCGGTCATGGCGCTCCATCGGGGTAACGGCAGGTCCGCCGGGGCTGAGTGGATGGCGGCGTGGGGCTACCCAGCAGGAAGTGAGGGCCGTGGCGGTGAGAAGAAGGAGAAGGGCTTTCATGGCGGCGTATTGAAGCATCTGAAACGAAGTGGTTTCAATTGCTTCGCTGGATTTTGTGAGACATTTTTCCCCAGGGCTGTCATAAAGCAGCACGCACCCACTTCAACCTATGAAACTCCGCCTCTCCTCCTTCCTCCTCGTTTCTATCCTGGCTCTCTCCGCCTGTGAGAAATCGCCTGAAACTCAGAAAGCTGCCGATGATGCCAAGAAGGCCGGTGAGGCGGTGAAAGAAGCGGCGAAGTCCGGCATGGATGCCGCCAAGGTGGAGGCGGAAGCCGCGAAGGAAGCCGCCGCGAAAAAAGCGGCAGAACTCAAAGAGGCGGCGGAAAAGAAGGCCGCCGAGCTCAAGGACAAAGCCGCTCAAAAAGCCGCGCAGGCCGCTTCAGCGGTGGAGGCAGCCGCCAAGAACGTGCGCGAGGCGCTGCTGAAGTAGCCCTGATTCTATTTGGCCTTCTTCTTGCCACCTTTGGCAGGTGAGGCGGCGATGCGGCCATCCGGCTTCGAGGGATCGAAGGCCGGGTTTTTCGTGGGCTTGAGGGCACCCACGTCTTTTTGCCAAGCGTGAAGTTCGGCGAGCATGGCTTTGACGCGTTCGGGTTCTTGCTCGGCGAGGTTGGTTTTCTCCGAGAGATCATCGCGTAGGTTGTAAAGCTCGTGGCGATCACCTTCGAACCAGTGGATGAGTTTCCAATCTCCGCGTCGGATGGCGGCTCCGGGAGCGCCGCCTTGATTGCCGTAGTGCGGGTAATGCCAAAGGATGGAGCGTTCAGGGAGATCGCCGGTGCTTTCGAGAAGCGGGCGGAGGCTGGTGCCGTCGATCTTCGAGGTGGCTTGAGCACCGCAGACATCGCGGAGCGTGGCGAAGTAATCGATGCTGCACACGGGCGTGTCGATGACGCGACCCGCCTTGAGCACGGCAGGCCAGCGCATGAGCAGCGGCTCGCGCACGCCGCCTTCGTAAAGCCAGCCTTTGCCGCCGCGAAGGGGGAGATTGCTGGTGGGAGAGCCTTCGCTGGTGCTGAGGCCGCCGTTGTCGGAGGTGAAAACGATGAGCGTGTTCTCCGCGAGGCCGAGCTGGTCGAGCTTGTTCAAAATGGTGCCCACTGCGGTGTCCATCGCCTCCACCATGGCGGCATAGGTGACGTGTTCCTGCACGAGGCGCACCTCGCGAGGCTCCTCGCGGCCAAATTGGGCGCTGAGACCGAGTTTTTGCCGTTTGGCCTCATACTTGGCTTCGAGTTCCTTCTTCGCGTTCAGCGGGGTGTGGACATCATAAAAGGCGTAGCAGGCAAAGAAGGGCTTGTCCTTGTGAGATTCGATGAACTGGCAGGTCTCGGCGGCGAGTCGATCCGCGAGATGCTCGCCGGGCGGGCCGTCCGGGAGGCGTGGGTTGTTGTAAGGCGTGAAGTATTTGCCAGGGCCGTAGGGACCGCCTTTTTCCACGCCGCCTTTGTTGATGTCGTAGCCTTGGTCCTCGGGATACCAGCCTTCCATGCCGAGATGCCATTTCCCGGCGAAGAAAGTGGCGTAACCGGCGGTCTTCATCATCTCGGCGAGGGACACTTCCTCGTGGGCGAGGCGGTCCTGATACGGCGCGGGCAGCAGTTGGGTGTTTCGTTTCCAAAGCTCCGGCTTCAACGGCGAGCCGATGTAATCCGTGATGCCCGTGCGCTGCGGCCAGCGGCCTGTTTGGAAGGCTGCGCGGGTCGGCGAGCAGACGGGGCAGGCGGCGTAGCCATTGGTGAACAAGGCCCCTTCTTTGGAGAGGCGGTCGAGATTAGGCGTCTCGTAAAAGGTGCTGCCGTAGCAGCCCAGATCCTGGCGACCGAGGTCATCGGCGAGCATGAGGATGACGTTGGGCTTTGGAGCGGCCTCAATGGAGGTCGTGAAGGCGGTCAGGAGCGCGAGGAAGAGAAAACGAAACATGGCCGCTGGGAACGCACAGGGCAGGGGAGACCTTGCTACCTAGCTTCCAAACAGGCTGACAGCACATGGGGACAGAAAAATCTCAGAACCCATTTTTTTGTCCCCATGTGCTGTCAGCATCTGGTCCTTATCTCAAAGCCATCCCGCCGGCAGCAGCGCTTTCAGCGCCGCGTAGAAGATCAGGCCGTAAACGAGGTAGATGATGCAGACGAAGCCCACGAGCATCGCCAGTAGCATGAGCAGGCCCAAAAAGAAGCGTAGCGTGCTTTGCTTCACCTGGCCGTGATGGCCTGCCTGCCAGGTGGTGAGGATGGCGAGGTTCCGCGAGTTCGATTTGTAGAAGGCGGTGAAGAAGGCTCCCGCGCCGGGGATGAGGCCGAGGAGGAAATTCAGACCCATGTTGGCCGCCATGCGCAGAAACACGGTGAAGCTCACGCCGCTTCGCAGCGCCTCCAGCAGGATCACACCGCCTGCGCCCGAGACGAGCAGGTCCCCCACACCGGGAAACAGCGCCAGCACCGGATCGAGACCGAAGCGGATGTTTGTGCCAGGGATGCGCAGCACCTCATCAAGGTAGCGAGCCAGGATTTTCGCCGTCGCATGATGCGCCGGATCACCACTCCGGGCGAGCTTCTCGGCGATGGGATTCAAAAGCGGGGCGTGAGAGTCTTCTTCAGGCATGACGGCCGCAAACATGCCGCATTTCGGCGCGGACTGCCACCGGCCAAACGCACGAAATCACATGTCGGGAGGCGTAGTAGCTCTCACTTGGAATCGTCTTGCCGGAATTGGCATTTCATTGCCGCTCGATTTTGGTTGATTGAAAGCTGGCTTTACTGAGTTCCTCAAAGCACTTGGCGCACATTGGCTGTAGATCAAGACCGTCAATAAGCGGGTCAATCTGTTCTTCCGGTGGGTAGTCGTGGAAACCTTTGTGGCGCGCTAAGTATGGTTGAAGTCCCTTACTGTCCAGAACGTTTAGACAAGCATCGCATATCCATCCCGTGAAGAAGAAGCCGTCGAGATCAACGTGCGTAGTGTGTCCAGGATGCCGTCTCGCCCAAACACACTCCGCGACATGTCGGCATCCGTGCGGTGCGATAGCGCGTCCATGTGTTTCGCAAATTACGATTGGCATAGGTTATGAGCGGCTTCTGCGCGGACGCTGAACGTCACGGATCAAGAGATCGGCGAGAGCAAGACGTTGCTGACACGATAGATGGCCTTCGAGCCGTTGGCTGCATCCGTTTTGTGTGCCTTTGGCTGGTCGGTAGGCCGCGTCTGAGTGGTCATTCAGTCTCTGGGATGGTGCAGCCGACATAAATGAGAAACACAAGCAATACGCACCATGCAAGAGTGAGTAGTGATGAATATGGGCGACGATACGTATCGACTGAGCAGACTGAACAGGTAAATCGCTGCGTGGGAAGATGCTGAATGAATAGGGTAATGATAATCCCACCGAACAGCAGAGCTGCCAAACTGGGCCGTGGTCGAATGAGTGAGTGGTCATGCAGTCCTCCCGCCTCATGGCAAGCTGGGCAAGTCATCTCCCGACCGACCATCCTTTGTGACCGGAAGAGGTAGAATGCGGTGATGGCTGATAGCCCACACAGAAGTGAGATCGCAATGATCAGAAGACTCGGTGATGATCCATCATCTCCGATGCTGGCTACAAGATCAGTCACACAAAGAATGACCAGTAGTGCAAAAAGGACTCCGAATAGCTTTCGCATCAAGGGTGAGGTATTGAGTTAGGCGAACGTTCCGATCAGGCGACGGCGAGCGGGAATCGTCGATGATACGACAGATGCCATTCGAGCCATTGACTGCATCCGTTATTGTGTGTGCCCAGCATGGGCACAGTCCTGATGGGGTTAAAGTCCCCTGTAGATAAACCAGACATGACGAAAACATACTCATGAAACTACCAGCCGAAGTCAAGGCGCGAGGGGCGACCCTCATGCTGAAAGAAGACTAC
>JBEIGR010000023.1:0-19223 GCA_040381795.1 Verrucomicrobiaceae bacterium
GCGAACAAAATCTCCCTCACGAGGGCCTCCCCATGCCCGCCGTACCAGCGGGCGGCCTCACGGCGGTTGAATAGCTGGTGCATCCAGGCCATGAGCGGATTCTTTTTTGCCTGCTCCATCTCCTCAATGAGCTCGCGGGCATGCACGGCCATGAGCCGATGAAAATCCTCCCGAGAGATGCTCCCGGCATCCCAGAGGCGGAAGAGCTTCTGCGGGCTGGGGACGGGCTCGGGGGTGGATGGCATGGGGGGCGAGTGAGCGGGCTGGTGAGGTGTGGTTGACCCGGAAAAGGGCATTATCAACTGGCGGGTTGCGGATGTCTTTGTTTTGCTGTTTAGAAAAATTTTCCGACCGTCTAATGACCAACAACCAGAGCATCTTTCTTGCAGGCCACCGAGGCATGGTGGGCAGGGCTATCGAACGCCACCTACGCAGCCTGGGGCATGGGGACATCCTGACCCGCACGAGACAGGAGCTGGACCTGCTCGATCAAGAGGCTGTCTTTGAGTATCTGAAGCAGGCGAAACCTCACACGGTGATCCTCGCCGCCGCCCGCGTGGGTGGCATCGAGGCCAATCGGGCTGAGCCAGCGCAGTTTCTGTATGAGAATCTGGCGATTCAGAACCACATCATCCATGGCAGCATGCTGGCTGGGGTGAAGCGGATGGTCTTTCTGGGGAGTTCGTGCATTTACCCCCGTGAATGCCCGCAGCCGATGAAAGAGGAGCACCTACTTTCCGGTCCGCTGGAGCCTACCAATGAAGGCTATGCGCTGGCGAAGATCGCGGGACTGCGCATGACGCAGTATTATCACAAGCAGTACGGCATGCAGGGGCTCTGCCCGATGCCGTGCAATCTCTACGGCACCGGGGACAGCTTTGATCCGCAGCGTTCCCATGTGCTCTCCGCTCTGGTGCGGCGATTTGTGGATGCCGCAGAGGCTGGTGCGGAAAAAGTAGTGATGTGGGGAACGGGATCGGCTAAGCGTGAGTTTCTCCATGTGGATGACCTTGCACGCGCCGTGCTGCTGATGATGGAAAAGGTCGATTCCCCAGAGATCTTCAATGTGGGCTGCGGGGAGGATATCAGCATCCGCGAGCTCGCGGAGAAGGTGGCGGCGGCAGCTGGCTATCAAGGGCGGCTGGAGTGGGACAGCTCGAAGCCTGACGGCATGCCGAGAAAGTGCCTCGATGTGAGCAAGATCAAAGCCATCGGCTTTGAGCCGCAAATTTCCCTGGATGAGGGTATCCGCCTTACCATGGAAGAATACCGCCAGGTCAAGCAATCCCAGCCCCAAGGCTAATTCATGCGCAACATTCCCAATATCGACAAGCTCGCGGGTGTTCTCGAAATCTTTCTGGAGAATCACAGCCGCACCAATCAAGCCAAGGACACTCGCTACTGGTATCCGCTGAGCATCGCCACCTATGATGTGCAGGAGATCCTCCAGGCGCTGGATTCGCTGTGCAGCTTTCGCACCACGATGTGGGAGAAGACGCTTGAGTTCGAGCGTCGCTACTCAGCCTATCAAGGCTGCGGCCATTCGGTGATGGTGAACAGCGGCTCCTCCGCCGATCTCCTCGCCTGCCACCTGCTGGCAAACCCCGTGGCTCCCATCCTCAAGCCGGGCGATGAAATCCTGGTGCCCGTGGTGACGTGGCCCACGCAGATTTGGTCCGCCATGATGGCCGGGCTCAAGGTGCGGCTGGTGGATGTCTCCCCCCGCACGCTGAATGTGGATGTGGCAGAGCTGGAGCGGGCGATCACGCCAGCCACGAAGGCGATCTTCCTGGTGCATCTCATGGGTAACCCTTGTGACATGGGGGCCATCACCGCCTTGGCTCAGAAGCACAACCTCGTGATCATTGAAGATTGCTGCGAGGCACTCGGTGCGGAGTTCAAAGGGGTGAAGGTCGGAAACTTTGGTGTGGCCGGCACTTTCAGCTTCTTTTTCGCCCACCATCTCGTGACGATGGAGGGCGGGATGATCGTCTGCCAGACGGAGCAGCACGCCCGTGATCTAAAAATCCTCCGCGCCCATGGTTGGGTGCGCAATGTGGATGGTCAGGAGGGCAAGGAAGAGCTGGCGCAGCGTGGCATTGATCCGCGTTACGCGTTTTACAACTGGGGCTTCAATGTGCGCCCCACGGATGTGCAGGCCGGCTTTGGCCTGTGCCAGCTTGAGAAGATCGAGGGATTCAACCAGCAGAGGAACAAGCTGGCCCGGCAGTTCTTTGACTTCATCGACACGCAGAAGTGGCTTTCCCGCCCGGAAGTGCATCCTGACGCCACGCCGTGCTGGTTTGCGCTGCCGCTGATGGTGGCGAAGGACGCGCCTTTTGCCCGTGAGGAAGTGACACGTCACCTCGAAAAAGCCGGCGTGGAGACCCGCCCGGTGGTGGCGGGGAACATCGCCCGTCATCCGGTTTCGGAGGTGTTTCCAGCCTTCAAGGAACGTGCCTTCCCCGGAGCCGATGAGATCCACGAGCGCGGCTTCTACATTGGCCTTTCGCCGCTCTACACCGAGGCGGAGATCAGCCGCCTGATTTCTGTCTTCACCGCGTTTTTATCTCCATCTTGAACACGATACTCGTCAGACTCATCGGCGGCCTGGGCAATCAGATGTTCCAATACGCCGCAGGCAAGCGGATGGCCCTTTTGAATGGCGCGGCGCTCGTTTTGGATACCTCTGCCTTTCGTTCCTACAAGCTGCACCGTTTTAGCCTCCAACATTTCGAACTTGAGGCTCCCGAGGCGAGAGACTGGGAGATGCGGCGCATTCGCGGAGAGGGTGGCTTGCGTCGTCTTTTGGCGCGGCTTGGCGATTGGCATGGTCCCGTGATCCAGACACCACTTTCCAGCCTTCAAAAGGTGGTGGAAAGCGGGTTTGAGTATGATGACAAGGTGCTCAGCATGTGTGGCTCTCTCTACTTGGATGGTTACTGGCAGAGTCCGCGTTACTTTGAGCCTATCGCCGAGGAGATACGGAAAGACTTCCGCGTGAAGACCGAGCCCGGTCCCGGCAATAAGGAGATGGCGGAGCGCATCCTTTCCACGAATGCCGTATCTCTGCATGTGCGCCGTGGGGATTACACGGCCAATGCCAAGACCCAGAGCATCCACGGCGGCTGTTCGACGGCCTATTATGAAGCGGCGGTGCGCCGCGTTTGCGAGCTGGAGGGAGATGTGTGCTTCTTTGTGTTCTCAGACGAAATCGAATGGGCTCGGCAGCACCTGAACCTGCCTGGAAAGCCTGTGTTTGTGGATTTGAATTCGGCGCTCAACAATTACGATGACCTTCGTCTGATGAGCCTGTGCCGTCATCACATCATCGCCAACAGCAGCTTTAGCTGGTGGGGAGCGTGGTTGGGGCGGCCAGATGGCATCACGATCGCCCCGTCACGATGGATGAATGACAGTGCGAAGGGCCCATCCGCCGAGGGCATCCTGCCACCGCCGTGGATCAAAATCTCACCTGAGGGCGTCGCATGAGCAAAACGGCTGGAATATTGATGCCATGCCGCGGCCACCTGCCACATGTGCAGTTGGCTGTGCAGAGCATTCTGAGCCAGACGCATCGTGACTTCGATTTTCTTATCATCAATGATGGCTCCGAGCCTGTGGTGAGGGAATACCTCGAGAACATTCAGGACAGCCGCGTGCGGGTGATCCATCACGAGACCTCCATCGGAGTCTCCAGGTCGTTGAACAAAGGTTTGCGAGAGTTGCAGACGGAAATCGTCATCCGCATGGACAGTGATGACATCGCCCATCCTGGTAGGCTGGCTTTGCAATGCCAGTATCTCACCGCGCATCCCGAGATCACGGTGCTGGGCGGGCAGGTGCAAAACATGGATGGGCAGGGCAAGTCTCCCCGTGTGCCGCTGACTCATCCAGATATCGGCTACCGGCTCAATTGGTCTAACGCGCTGAATCATCCCACGGTGGCCTATCGCCGGCAGGCGATTCTGGATTTTGGCGGCTATGACGAGAGTCTCGGGCCGCTGGAGGAGGATTTGGAATTATGGACGAGGCTCTTTTTCCAGACTCGCTTGGCCAATCTGGCCGAGGTCATCCTCGATTACCGCGTCCATCCCAATCAAACGAGCAAGGTACACTGGGCGGCTACGGAAACGGTTCGCTCCCGCATCCGCCAGACATTCAGGATGAAGCTCACAGGATGCACCGTGGCACCGGTTTTTGACTATAAGGACCGGTGGACGCCTGAATACCGCCCTACCAAGGAAGAATGGGAGGACTGGACAGGCTACCTTAATCGACTCCGAGAGGTTATGCGCGACTTTCCAGGCTCTTCCGGTGATCCTGGCAGGGACCTAGCCCGGCGCTTCTACCACAGTGCGGCCCGTTTCAAGAGTGCGGGAGGCGATCCCGGAGATGTGAGATCGAAGACCAAAAAACTCAGCCGATGGTATGCCCTGACGAAGGGCATCTTGTGACAGCCGCGTAGGTATGCATAATGACAGCCCACAACTAACATGAACTGATGAAAGTGATCCTGCTATGCGGAGGGATGGGAACTCGTCTCCGGGAAGAAACCGAATACCGCCCCAAGCCCATGGTGCCCGTCGGCAGCCAGCCGATCCTTTGGCATATCATGAAAACATATGCCCACCACGGGTTCAGAGACTTTGTCATCTGCCTGGGATACAAGGGGGAGATCATCAAGGATTACTTCCGTAACTACCTCTGGAACCGCAGTGATGTGACCCTGAAACTGGGGCGTAACCCACAGATCACCTATCACAACGCCCATGATGAGGAGGACTGGACCGTCACCTTGCTCGAAACAGGGATGCATTCCATGACTGGCGGGCGTCTTGCCCGAGCCATGCGGCATATCGGAGATGAAGACGTGCTTTTGACCTATGGAGACGGGGTGACGGATGCGAACATCGCCGAATCCGTGCGCTTTCACTATGCCCAGAAGGCCCTCGTGACCCTCACTGCGGTGCGGCCAGCCGGGCGTTTCGGGGAGTTGGATATCAACGAATCCTCAATCTCGTCCTTCAACGAAAAGCCTGAGCAGGAGGCCGGCTACATCAATGGTGGCTACATGGTGCTCGACAAATCCGTGCGTGATTACCTCGCTGGCGATGATTGCATCTTTGAACGCGAGCCCCTGCAAAACATGGCCCAAACCGGCCGCCTGAAGGCTTTCTGCCATGACGGCTTCTGGCAGTGCATGGATACCTACCGCGAGTTTGAAATGCTCAACAAAATGTGGGACAGCGGCAGCGCTCCCTGGAAGGTCTGGTGATGTTCGGCTCTATCTATCAAGGCAAACGCGTGCTCGTGACCGGCCACACCGGCTTCAAAGGCTCGTGGCTCACGCTTTGGCTGCATGCCCTGGGGGCAAAAGTGAGTGGCTATGCTCTCGCGCCGCTTCACGCGGAGGATTTGAGTCATCTCATTCCACCCGATGTACTGGAGCACGAATGGATTGCCGATCTGCGGGATAAGGAAAAACTCACCCATGCCATCGAGACCGCCCAGCCGGACCTCATCATGCACCTCGCCGCGCAGCCGCTCGTGCGCCATTCCTATGCCGAGCCGTTGGAGACCTTCTCGGTGAACGCCTGGGGCACGGCGGTGCTGCTGGAGACGGTGCGGGCTACGGGCTGCGTCGCGCCGGTGATCGTCGTCACGAGCGATAAATGCTACCTCAACCAAAATCTCGGACGCCCGTTTTCCGAGGAAGACCCGCTCGGCGGGCATGATGTGTATTCGATGAGCAAAGCGGCCACTGAAATGGTGGTGGCGGCGTGGCATGCCTCCTTCTATTCGCGTGAGCAGGGCAGGGGACGCCTTGCCTCCGTGCGAGCGGGGAATGTCATTGGCGGTGGTGACTATGCGGCGGATCGCATCCTGCCGGATTGTGTGCGTGCCCAGGTGGCGGGCGAGCCGGTGATCCTTCGAAATCCAGCGGCGTCGCGGCCTTGGCAGCACGTTTTGGAATGCCTGAGCGGCTATTTGAATGTGGGACAGCTCTTGTTTTCTGAACCGGCCTCAAAGGAGCTGCTGAATCTGAATTTTGGCCCTGATCCTGAATCCGAGCGCAGCGTGGGCGAGATCGTGAAGGCCTTCTTTGAAGCCTGGCCTGGCCTGTGGGAGGCGCGACCTGATCCCAATGCCGTGCCGGAGGCCACGCGGTTGACTTTGAGTCATGCAAAGGCATCGAAAGTGCTCGGCTGGCATCCCGTGTGGGATTTCCAAAAGGCCACGCAGACCACGGCGGAGTGGTATCGCATCCGCCACACGCAAAAAGACGCTGACATGCTGGCTTTCACCCGCCATCAGATCATGGAATATGCCTCTGAGGCCCGTGCTGCCGGGCTACCGTGGACCAACTGATTCAAACCATGCCCGAAGCCCATTGCTGCCGTTCCTGCGGCTCCACCCGCTCTCTGCCCGTCATCGACCTCGGCCTCCAGCCGTTGGCGAACAACCTTCTACGCCCGGAAGACCTCGGCAAGCCGGAGCCGCTTTTCCCGCTCGCGGTGTTTGTCTGCGCCGATTGCTGGCTCATGCAAATCACGGATACCGTGCCCCCGGTGGACCTTTTCAGCGATTACATCTACTTCTCCTCCTTCTCGGACGCGATGCTCAAGCATGCGAAGGCCGCAGTGGAAAAGCACATCGCGGAGAAAAAGCTCGGCATGGACAGCTTCGTCATCGAGATCGCCAGTAACGATGGCTACCTCTTGAAGAACTTTGTCCAGGCCGGGGTGCCCTGCCTGGGGTTTGAACCTGCGGCGAACATTGCCGAGGTGGCGCGAGACAACGGCGTGGAGACCCACTGCGAGTTTTTTGGCCAGAACACGGCGGCAGCGCTGCGCCAGGACAAAGGCCGAGCGGATCTCATTCTGGGTAACAACGTCTTTGCTCATGCGCCCGATACGAACGACTTTGTCGCTGGCGTGGCGGAACTGCTCAAGCCGGATGGCTGGGTGGTTTTCGAGTTCCCCTACGGTGTGGAGATGATCGAGAAGGTGGAGTTTGATACGATCTACCACGAGCACGTTTACTTCTTTACCCTCACACCGCTGATCCCGTTGTTTGCCCGGCATGGGATGGACATCTTCCATGTCGAGCAGTTGCCGATTCACGGTGGATCCATGCGGCTCTACGCCTGCAAGAAGGGTGTCGAGACCATCCGCTCGACCGTTAAGCAGACGTTAGATGCTGAGGCGGAACTGGGGGTGACCAGCTCGGCTTACTATCAGCGCTTCAGCGATCAGGCGGCCCGAGTGAAAACTGACCTTATCGCCTTCCTGGCAGAGCAAAAACAAGCAGGCAAACGAGTGGCCGCCTACGGTGCCTCCGCGAAAGGGAGCACGCTGCTCAACTACATCGGAGAGGCAGCAAGCACGTTGGAGTTCATCGCTGACCGCAGCACCTACAAGCAAGGTCGCCTCAGTCCCGGCCTGCATATTCCCATTGTGCCTGCCGAGGAACTCGCGGCACGTGCGCCTGACTATGCGGTGCTGCTGGTATGGAATTTCGCTGAGGAGGTGATGGCCCAGCAGCAGGATTTCCGCGCCAAAGGCGGTCGTTTCGTCATTCCCTTGCCCAAACTGAAGGTGGTATGAAGTTCGTTTCCACTGCACTCGAAGGTGTCGTGATCGTGGAGCCAGAGCCACGGCGGGATGAGCGTGGATTTTTGGCCCGCAGCTACTGTGAGCGTGAATTTGCCACCCAAGGCTTGAACACCCGTTGGGTGCAGCAAAACCACACCCGCACCCTCGGGACCGGTAGCGTGCGTGGCCTGCATTGGCAGGCGGAGCCGTTCCCCGAGATCAAGCTGGTGCGCTGCCTTGTGGGCAGGGTGCTGGATGTCGTCGTCGATGTGCGGCCTGGCTCGCCTACTTTTGGAAAATGGCATGCGGAGGAGCTTTCGGCCGAGAACATGCGGTCACTGTATATTCCGGCGGGTTTTGCGCATGGTTTTCAATGCCTGGAAGATGCTTGCGAGCTGTTCTACCTGATGTCCGAGTTTTATGTGCCGGAAATGGCGCGGGGGTTGCAATGCGAGGATCGGGAGATCGGCATCGCCTGGCCACTGCCCGTAGTAAATCTCTCCGCGCGAGACGCGGCTCTTCCCTGCCTGCGTGAATTGGCATGAAAATCCTCGTCACAGGCGTCACGGGTTTTCTCGGACGGGCTTTTTGCTTCGAGGCGGTGAGGCGTGGTCATCGGTTGCTGGCTCTCACGCGGGATCCGGGGATGCAAACCTCTCCCGGCATCGAAATCGCTCGTGGTAGTCTGGAGGAGACACCGTGGGAGCAGGTTGCGGCCTTTGCGCCGGAGGCGGCGCTGCATCTCGCCTGGATCGCCGAGCCGGGTGTGTATCTAAATTCTCCTGAAAACGAGGTCTGGCTGCATCAGAGCAAGGCGTGGTTTCAGCGGCTGTTTGACCTCGGTGTGCCGTATGTGGCTGGCACAGGCACCTGCATCGAGTACGCGGCCTCCAACAGCCCGTTGGTCGAGGAACGTTCGCCGTTGGGGCCATTGCACCCGTATTCCAAAGCCAAGGTGGCCTTGTTTGAATGGCTGGGAGAGCATGCACCAGCGGGCTGGGCTTGGTTTCGCGTTTTTTTTCCCTACGGAGCGGGTGAGCATGCGGGCCGTTACACCAGCCAAATGGTGCGCCAGATGCGAGAAGGAAAAAAAATCTCGATGAACACGCCAGATAGCATACGGGACTACATCGAGGTCACAGATGCCGCTACGGCTTTCTGCCACGCCATCGAGGCTGGGCTGCGAGGTGCGGTGAACATCGGCACCGGCACCGGCGTGTCCATTGGTTGCCTCGCCCGCCAGCTGGCCAGTCTCCTCGGAGCGGATGAAAACCTACTGGGTCGAAACCCCGCTGCGCTACCTGATTCCATGCCCTGCATCGTGGCGGACACCGGGCGGCTAAAAGCAAGCGGCTGGCAGGTAAAGACAAGTCTGGCACAGGGGCTTCAACGCCTGATTGACAGCCTACCACCGCAACTCTAATGAGCTAATCCATGCAGATCCTGATCGATTCCGAAACGAACATACTCGTCACTAAATCTGGGGAGGGAGAGCAAACCCTCCCCTTGTATAGTGATGCTGCGTTTAAAATCATCTCGGACCTCTGGGTGAAGACTGGCTGGAATGCGAAATATCCATACACCTTCTCGTGGATGGGGCGTCCGATTATCCAGCTTCCTGAGGACGTGCTCCGCGTGCAGGAAATGATTTTTCAGCTCAAGCCGGATGTGATCCTGGAGACTGGCGTTGCCCACGGCGGCTCGCTGATCTTTTACGCTTCGCTTTTCGAGGCCATGCGCTGCCAGGGCCGCGTGATCGGTATCGACATCGAAATTCGCCCCCACAACCGCAAGGCCATTGAGGCGCATCCCTTGTTTGATCGCATCACACTCATCGAGGGCTCTTCAGTGGCCCCTGTGACCGTGCAAAATGCCTCCAATCTGATCAAGCCAGGTGAAAAAGTGCTCGTGATCCTCGATTCCAACCACCTTCGCGACCACGTCCGTGCTGAGCTCGAGGCCTACTGTGGCCTCGTCAGCCCGGGTTCCTACATTGTCGCCACGGACGGAGTGATGTCTGAGGTGGCTGACGTGCCACGCGGCACGCCAAGCTGGATCGATGACAATCCAACGACCGCCGCCCGCGAATTCGCTGATGTTCATCCCGAATTCGAACTGGTCCCGCTGCCTTTTGTGTTCAACGAGAGTTCGCTGGATTTCCAGATAACGCACTGGCCAGGTGCGTGGTTGCGCCGCCGCTGAACACCCAAGGGAAATGGCATCCCCACGACGTCCGAATAATCCCACATGTTGGCAATCGGCTCGCATTATCTTTTAATCTTCCTGCTATCGGTGAGCCACCGGGGGCGGCAGCTTGCCCAAACCACGGCATCAGTATGAAAGGAAACAGGTTTGGCATCATTGGCGGTGGGCTCGTAGGCTTGGCCACGGCCATCAAACTGAAAAAGCGGCTGCCGGACGCCGAAGTATTCATCTGGGAAAAGGAACCCCAACCCGGCCAGCACCAGTCCACCCACAATAGCGGTGTCTTGCATGCCGGACTCTACTACAAGCCAGGTTCCCTTAAGGCCCGTCTTGCCGTCCAGGGCATTCGAGAAATGACCGCCTTTTGTCAAGAGCATGGCGTCAGCCACAACATCTGCGGTAAGGTCGTCGTGGCTACCGATGAGACTGAACGCAGTCGGCTGGACACGCTGGTGGAACGCGGCACAGCCAATGGCTTGACCGGCATGGAACGAATCGGTCCCGAGCAGCTACGCGAAATGGAACCGATGGCACGTGGTATCGCCGCTGTGCATGTCCCTGAGGAAGGAATCGTGGATTACAAACAGGTCGTCGAGGCGATGAAGAAGGTCATCGAAGGCCAAGGCAGCGCCCTGCGGCTCTCCAGCCAAGCTAAGAAGCTCACTTTCACCCATGGTGGCTGGACCTTCACAGGCGAAAACGGTGAAGACCGCTGTGATTTTCTTATTAACTGCGCTGGCCTCCATAGTGACCGCGTGGCCCGGTTGGCTGGTGAACAGCCCAGCACGATGATCATTCCTTTTCGAGGCGAGTATTTTCAACTCAAGCCGGAGATGGCCTCGCGCTTAAAAAAGCTCATCTATCCCGTGCCGGACCCGAGTTTCCCATTTCTCGGCGTACACCTCACCCGCCTCATCCATGGTGGGGTCGAGGCCGGGCCGAATGCCGTGCTCGCCCTAGCCCGCGAAGCTTACAAGGCCACGCAGTTCGACCTCCGGGATATGAGCGAATCAATCACCTTTTCTGGCTTGTGGCGATTCCTCGCCAAGCATCCGAAAATGTGTCTCCGGGAGCTGGGCACCTCGCTTTCGAAGAGCCGCTTCTGTCGCGAATTGCAAAAAATGACCCCGGATGTTCAGGAGAGCGATCTCATCGACGGTGGTGCTGGCGTGCGTGCGCAGGCCATGACGCCCGATGGCACGCTGGTGCAGGATTTTGACTTCATCGAGCGGGGCAATGCCCTGCACGTCATTAACGCCCCCAGCCCTGGGGCCACCGCTAGTCTCGCCATCGGCCAGCATATTGTCGAAAATGTTTGCCGACTCTGCGAACTCCCTTAAACCCTCGCCCTCGTATGACCTCCAGTAGCCTCTTTACCGAATACTCCCAAAAACTGGCGCAATTTGTCACCAGCTTTGATTGGAGCCCCGTGGAAAAACTGGCGGAGATGGTCGAGACCGCACGCAAGCAGCGCAGGCAAGTCTTCATCTGTGGCAATGGTGGTAGTGCCGCCAATGCCCTGCATATCGCCAATGATTTCATCGCTGCCATGTTCAAGGGCACGCGCGACGCCATTCGTGCGAACGCCTTGCCTGCAAATGTCGGTGTGCTGAGTTGCATCGGTAATGACCTTTCCTACGAGGTCATTTTCTCCCAGCAACTTCGTGTGTTGGCAGAGCCGGGTGATCTCCTCATCGTCCTCTCCGGCAGTGGCAATTCACCGAATATCCTTGCCGTGCTCGACGAGGCCAAAGCGCAGGGCGTCACCTCCGTGGCGATCCTTGGTTTTGATGGCGGAAAGGCTCTCGCCAAGGCCGATCATAACATTCACTTCGCCCTCAACGACATGCAGATCGTCGAAGACCTCCAGATTGTCGTCGGTCACATGATCATGCGCCATATTTCCGCTCAAAACGGCACCAAGTGCTAATTCCATCCGCCTCCATGTCCCAGAAAATCCTCGTCATCGGCAGCAACTCCTTCTCAGGGGCCAGTTTCGTCCGTTATCTGCTCAAGCAACCCGGCCTAGAGATCGCCGGAGCCAGCCGTTCGGCCGAGCCGGACACGGCGTTTCGGCCTTATGGCTGGGATCAGATGGCTGCGGGATCGAAGTTTAGCTTTCATCAGCTCGATCTGCGTCGTGACCTCGATGCGCTGGTGAAGCTGGCTGCGGATATGGAGGCCACCCACGTCATCAATTTCGCCGCGCAGGGTATGGTGGCCGAAAGCTGGCTCAAGCCCGAGGATTGGTATCAGACCAACACCGTGGCGAACATCATGCTGCATGACCGGCTGCGGAAGCTGCCCTCGCTGCAAAAATACGTCCACATCTCCACCCCGGAAGTCTATGGCAGCACCGCCGGATTGCTCAAAGAGACCCGCAGTTTCAATCCCAGCACGCCATACGCCACCTCCCGCGCCGCGTGTGACATGAGCCTGCACAATTTCCTCGAAAACTACCGATTCCCCGTCGTCTGGACCCGCGCCGCGAATGTCTATGGCCCCGGTCAGCAGCTCTACCGCGTCATCCCGCGCATGGTCATGGCCATCCTCACTGGGAAGAAGCTCCAACTTCATGGCGGCGGACATTCGGTGCGCAGTTTCATTCACATCGATGACGTGGCCTCTGCCACCTGGGATATCGCGCAGAAGGCTGAACCCGGCTCCATCTACCACATCAGCACGGACCGCTTCATCAGCATCCGCGATCTCGTGCAGCTAGTCTGCACTCGCATGGGGGAGGACTTCGCCAAGCACACCGAGGAAGCCCCCGAGCGTGATGGCAAGGACGCCGCCTATCTTCTCGACGCAGCTCGCGTGCGGGCTGAGTTCAACTGGCAGGACCGCATTTCCCTTGAAGAAGGCGTCGATCAGACCATCGCATGGGCCAAAGAGCACTTCGAGACTTTGAAAAACCTGCCGCTCAACTACATCCACAAAGCCTGATCCCCTTTCCCTCAGACTCAACCAACCAACCACGCATGAAGAACATCCTCGTCACCGGCGGCTGCGGCTATACCGGCACCCTCCTCACCCGCGCCCTGCTTGATGCTGGCCACAAGGTCACCGTTTTTGACACACAATGGTTCGGCAATCATCTCGAAGCTCATCCATCCCTCAAGGTTGTTAAAGGCAACGTGCGCAATGTCGAAACCATTCCGCTTGATGGCATCGAAACTGTCTTCCACCTCGCAAACATCGCCAACGACCCCGCCGTCGATCTTGAGCCGACGCTCTCTTGGGAGGTCAATGTGCTCGCTGCCATGCAGATGGCCGATCAATGCGTGCGTAAAGGCGTGAAGCAGTTCGTCTTCGCCTCCTCCGGCAGTGTTTACGGCCTCAAATCTGAAGACCGAGTTACCGAAGACCTCGAGTTGGTACCCATCTCGGTTTACAACAAGACCAAGATGGTCGCCGAGCGTGTGCTGCTCAGCTACGCGGACAAGATGCAGGTCCAGTGCGTGCGTCCCGCCACCGTCTGCGGCTTCTCGCCGCGCATGCGCCTCGATGTGGCCGTGAACATGCTGACCTTCCAGGCCCTCAAGAACAAGCGCATCACCGTCTTCGGCGGCGATCAAACCCGGCCAAACATCCACATCCTGGATTTGATCGACGTTTACATGCATCTCCTCGCCAATCCGCAGATCGCCTCCGGCTGCTACAACGCGGGCTTTGAGAACATCTCCATCCTCGAAATCGCCAACCGCGTCACCGAGATCATCCCCGCCGAGGTCATCGTCAGCGAGTCGAACGACCCGCGTTCCTACCGCCTCGATTCCAGCAAGCTGCTCGCCACCGGCTTCAGCCCGAAGCGCAGCGTCGGCCAGGCCATCCGCGAGATGATCGAGCTCTATCAGCAGGGCGTCCTCACGGACAACGAGAAGTCCCACACCGTGAAGTGGATGATGAAGCTCATCGAATCCGGCGACCTCGTCTAAATCCCAGCCTTTCCGCCCATGAAGACTCCCGCCGCCATTTTGGTCGAGCAAAAGAAGCCGCTCATCCTCGACGAGGTGAGCATTCCGCCGCTGCGTTTCGGCCAGGCGCTCGTCGAGATCGCCGCCACGCGCATCTGCGGCTCGCAGATCGGTGAGATCGATGGCGTGAAAGGCCCGGACCGCTGGCTGCCGCATCTTTTGGGGCATGAAGGCGGCGGCACCGTGCTCGAAGTCGGCCCTGAAGTCACTCATGTGAAGCCTGGCGACCGCGTCGTCATGCACTGGCGTCCCGGCCTAGGTCTCCAGCCAAAGCCCGCCGTGTATGATTGGAATGGCAAAGCAACCAATGCCGGCCCCATCACCACGTTTCAGCGCCACGCCGTCGTCGCGGAGAACCGCCTCACCGTCGTGCCGGCGGACACAGACTTTGAGCTGTGCTGCCTGCTTGCCGACACGCTCACCACCGGCTTTGGCACCATCACGAATGACGCCCGCGTCCGCCTCGGCGAATCCGTCGTCATCATCGGCGTCGGCGGCATCGGGCTCGGTGCCGTGCTCGGTGCCTCGCTCGCAGGTGCCTGCCCGGTCATCGCCGTCGATCTCTTCGATCACAAGCTCGACAAGGCGAAGCAGTTCGGTGCCACGCACACGATCAACTCCAAGACCACGGATTTCCGCGCCGCCGCCGAGGAGATCCTCAAAGGCAAGGCGGATGTCGTCATCGACGGCACCGGGAATCCCGCCGTGCTCCAGGAGGCGCTGGCCCTCACCGCGCCGAAGGGCCGCTGCGTCGGCATCGGCGTCATGCCGTATGACCGCAGCATCTCGATCAACACGCTGCAATTCCATTTTGGCAAGGAGCTCCCCGGCTCCGAAGGCGGCTCCAGCCTGCCCGCCATCGATATCCCGCGCCAGCTCCGCATGGTCCAGCATGGCCGCTTTGACCCGAAAGGCATGGTATCCCACCGCCTGAAGCTCGAAGACGTCAATGACGGCATCGCCCGCATGCGAAGTGGCGAGACGATTCACAGCATCATTCACTTCTGATCCGCTCTCATGGCCGAAACTGACATCGCTGAACTCCAAAAAATCGCCGCGCGTATGCGTGGCAAGGTCATCGAGATGGTCGCCGCCTCCGGCGCGGCCCACCTCGCCTCCGCCATGTCCTGCCTCGACATCGTCGTGGCTGCTTACTGGCGTATTTTGAACCTCGACGCCGCCAAGGCCGCCGATCCTCTGCGTGACCGCTTCATCTTGAGCAAAGGCCACGCTGCCAGCGCCCTCTACGCCGTGCTGGCCGAGCGGGGCTTCTTTAGCAAGGACTGGCTCGATACCTTCGCCATGCACGGCGCACCGCTCGCTGAGCAGCCCGCACCTGGTTGTGCACCGGGCGTCGAACTGGCGACAGGTTCGCTTGGTCATGGGCTGCCCGTCGGAGCCGGTCATGCCCTCGCGGCGCAGATTCAAAAGCACGACTATCAAGTGCTCGTCTGCATGAGCGATGGCGAGTGCAATGAAGGCACCGTGTGGGAGGCTGCCATGTTTGCCGCCGCTCGTAAGCTGCAAAACCTCACCGTCGTCGTCGATTACAACAAATGGCAGGCCACCGGCCGCTCGAATGAGATCATGCAGCTCAGCCCGCTGCGGGAAAAGTGGGCAGCTTTTGGCTGGAAGGCTGTCGAGGTCGATGGACATGACATCACCGCGCTCGTCGATGCGCTGGATCGTTCCAAACAAGAGGCAGGCAAGCCCACTGCCATTATCGCTCATACCGTGAAGGGCAAAGGCGTCTCCTTCATGGAGGATGACAACAACTGGCACTATCGCGTGCCCAAAGCCGCCGAGGTGGAGGCGGCGCACAAAGAACTCGGACTTTTATGAGAAACGCATTTGCAGACGAGATCCTAGCTTTGGTGCGGCAAGACCCCCGCGTCGTGCTGCTCTCCGCCGACATCGGCAACCGCCTCTTTGACAAGCTCAAGGCGGAATTCCCCGACCGCTTCTTCAACTGCGGCGTGGCCGAGGCGAACATGATCGGCGTAGCCGCCGGGATGGCCCAGAGCGGCCTGCGCCCCTTCTGCTACACCATCACGCCCTTCATCACCTACCGCTGCATGGAGCAGATCCGCGTCGATCTCTGCTACCACCATCTGCCCGTCACCGTCGTCGGCACCGGCTCCGGCCTTTCCTATGCCTCGCTCGGCGGCACGCACCATTCCTGTGAGGAAATGGGCATGCTGCGCCTGCTGCCCGGTCTCACCGTCGGTGGCCCTGCAGATGCGCCGGAGTTGCGGGCGCTGTTGCGTGACTCGCTCAACCAAAACGGCCCCGTTTACCTCCGCATTGGCAAAAAGGGCGAGCCAGAGATGCACAGCTCCGTGCCCGCTTTGAAGTTCGGCCAGTCCATCACGCTCCGTGAAGGCAAGGACGCTTGCATCTTGAGCATCGGCACTGTTTTGCCCGTCGCGATGGCGGCGGCAGAAAAACTCGCAGGGCAGGGTATCTCGACGCGCGTGGTTAGTTTTCCCACCCTGAAGCCACTCGATGAAAAATGCCTCCAAGAGGTTTTTTCCAGCTCCAAAGTCGTCGCCACGCTGGAGGAGCACAGCATCCTCGGTGGTCTCGGCGGCTCCGTGGCCGAGTGGAAGGCCGATCACCCTGAATTGAATGCTCGATTGGTGCGCCTCGGCACGCCAGACGAGTTTCTCCACCTGACCTGCGAGCAAGAAGAGGCCCGCGAACACTACGGCCTCACCGCCGAAGGCATCGCCGGTCGCATCGAAACGCTGCTGCGCCTCGCATGATCCTCGGCGTCGATTTCGACAACACCATTGTCTGCTATGACGGGATTTTTCACCGCGTGGCATTGGAGCGCGGCTTCATCCCCCCCGATCTCCCGAAGGATAAAACCACCGTCCGCGACTACCTGCGCCAGATTGGTCGCGAACCAGACTGGACTGAGATGCAGGGTTACGTCTATGGCCCGCGATTGATTGATGCGCAGGCTTATCCAGGTGTGCTTGAGTTCTTCAAAGCCGCCGTACAGCAAGGCATCGAAGTGAGAATCATCAGCCACAAAACCAAGCACCCCTTCCTCGGCGAGCCGCACGATCTGCACGCCGCCGCCTGGGGCTGGCTGGAGGCGAACGGCTTCTTCGATTCGGCACGCATCGGGATTCGCCGCGATCAGGTCTTCCTCGAACTCACCAAGCAATCCAAGCACCAACGCATCGGAACCCTCGGCTGCACGCACTTCATCGATGACCTGCCCGAGTTCCTGCTGGACCCCGGTTTTCCCGCTGGCGTTGAGCGCATCCACTTCGATCCCTGCAATACTGCGAAGCCCGAGAACGGCCTACGCTCCGCCCAAAGCTGGGCGCAGCTCGCTGGAGAGCTTTTGGTGAATCCTGCCGTGCCCGCCCTGGCGAAAAAAGTGCTCCATGCGGATGCCGTCACGCTCAAGCCCGTCACCGGCGGTGCCAACAACCGCATCTTCCACGCCACCAGCACGGCAGGCGAGGTCATCATCAAAGCCTACCACTTCAGCACCGCTGACCAACGAGATCGCTTCGCCGCCGAGCAACGCTTTTACCACCTCGGCCTGCCGCAAACCGCCAAACCCCTCGCCTGGGACGCCGAAAACCGACTCGGAGCTTTTGAAGTCATTCACGGTCGTAAGTTGGCAGCGGATGAAGTCAGCGCCTCAGATGTGGACCAGTGCATTGAGTGGATTGGCGAGCTGCAAAGCCGCCGTGAACATCCCGCCGCCTCCAAGGTGGCCCAGGCCTCCGATGCCTGCCCGACGATGCGTGACCACATCTCCCTGCTCCAGCGCCGGGTTCAGCGTCTCGTGAATGCCGAGAGCGATCACACCGCGTTTCGAGCCTTTGTGACTGATGAACTGGTGCCGTGCTGCGAAAAGATCATCGCCGGTATCGACGCCGATGGTCCGCCGCCGCCGCGTGTGCTTTCGCCCTCCGATTTCGGCTTTCACAATGCGCTCAAGGACGAGGCTGGCCGCCTGTGGTTCCTCGATTTCGAGTACGCAGGCTGGGATGACGCAGCGAAGCTGCTGTGCGACTTCTTTTGCCAGCCGCAGGTGCCCGTGAGCATGGAACATGCCTCGCGCTTTGTGAAAGCCATGACGCAGGTGACAGGCGAATCCAGTCTCGAAGCCCGTTTCCGTCAGCTCCTTCCACTCCACGCCGCCAAGTGGGCCTGCATCGTGCTCAACGAGTTCCTCAAGTCGGATGCCGAACGACGCCAGTTCGCCGGTCTCGCCGACCGTCGGGATGCCCAGCTCGAAAAAGCCCGTGTCATGCTTGCCCGCAGCCTTTCCTACCTTTGATCCATGTCCCAGCTCCGCGAATTCGTCACCCCTCTGCACAAGGCCACCGCCCGCAAATACATCGAGCGCATGCAAGACGACAAGGTCGCCTGCATGATAAAGGCCAAGGAGTATGAGTTCGACTACTGGGATGGAGATCGCCGCTACGGCTACGGCGGTTACAAATACCTCGCCGGTCGCTGGGCACCCGTGGCGAAGGCCATGATTGAGGCCTACGGTCTCAAAGCGGGCTCCCGCGTCCTAGACGTCGGCTGCGGCAAAGGTTTCCTGCTCTATGAGATGCAGCTCATCGAACCCGGCCTCGAAATCTATGGCATGGACGTGTCCAAACACGGCCTCGAAAATGTCCACCCAGAACTTAAGGCCACCTTGGTTAGCCAGCGTGCCCAGGATGCCTACCCCTGGCCTGACCAGTATTTTGATCTCGTCCTCACGATCAACACCCTGCACAATCTGCGCCTCTTTGAACTGCAAACCGCCCTTACCGAGATCAGCCGAGTCGGCAAACAAGGCTACATCCTCGTTGAGAGCTACCGCAACGAACTGGAGCAGTTCAATCTCCAGTGCTGGGCATTGACCTGTGAGTCCTTCTTCGATGTCGATGAATGGATCTGGCTTTACCAGCACTTCGGCTTCAAAGGTGACTACGAGTTCATCTTCTTCGAGTAACAAGACACCAACCCTGATATGAGCACTGAATTGACCAAAGAACCCCAATACGATGTTTGCCTGAATCTGCGTGATAAGCAGGGCTTTGCCCGCTTTGGGCTGATGAGTAACGTGGCGTGGCATGAAGATCCGAAGCGTCTGGCATTCCTTTTCTCCCGCTACAAATTTGTTGCCAAGATGCTATCTGGCATGGGCAAGGTGCTCGAAGTGGGCTGTGCCGATGGCTTCGCCACACGCGTGGTGAGGCAGGAGGTCGGCCATGTGCTTGCCACGGATTTCGATCCTGTGTTCATCGCCGATGCACGTGATCGGGTGGACCCGAAATGGCCTGTTGAGTATCAGGTGCATGACATGCTGGCTGGTCCGGTGGAGCCACGAGATTTTGAGGCTGCTTATGCAGTCGATGTGCTGGAGCATATCCGTCCCGAAGATGAGCCGCAGTTCTTCGCGAACATTCTGAAATCC
>JBEIGR010000024.1:0-19208 GCA_040381795.1 Verrucomicrobiaceae bacterium
AGATGCACCCGCATGTCTTCAAAGAACGGCACATCGAGCGTGCCGAAGAGATTCCAGAAGCCTTCTTCATCGCCGGTGCCGCTCGCCGGGTTGTCATTGAAGTAAGCCCCCTCGGCTGGGAAGAAGGCGTATTCTTCACCACTCGCTCCGGTCATCGTCAACGTGGAGGGCAGGATGAGCCGCGTGGGCACTGCGAGATCGGTGTGATCGCTGTATTTGGCGAAGTGGCCAGTGTATTCGATGCCGAGCGAACCCTCGAAGGCCTCCGCGAAGTGCGAGGCATGCGCGGAGAAGCCCAGCACCATCGTCACGCTACCGGGCGCGGAGCTCGGTGAGCAGCCGTTGGAATCCACGAACGAAACCGCCAGCGGTGTGAACAGGCCGCTCCAGAGATCAAACTTCTT
The DNA here is from genome assembly GCA_040381795.1 of Verrucomicrobiaceae bacterium. GTDB lineage: Bacteria > Verrucomicrobiota > Verrucomicrobiia > Verrucomicrobiales > Verrucomicrobiaceae > Prosthecobacter. The sequence continues at coordinate 405 of JBEIGR010000024.1, forward strand.
GCTGTCCGTGCCGGTGGAGCCGCTGCCGAGCTCGAAGGAGTCCAGTGAGCCGAGGCAGGTGAAGCGCAGCTCATTGAAATCGAGCGTGAAATTGTTCGGCGTGATGATGTCCAGCACCCCGCTGGTGCGGCTGTCCTCCATCTCATTGGAGAGGAAGGAGAAGCCGAAGGTATCGAGATCAAAGAGATAGCCCGCCAGCGTCAGATTTCCCGGCCCGGTGGGCGATTCATGGATGCCCGTCACGCCGGAGCGGCGGGTGTAGTATTTGCTCCGCGTCGTCAAATCATACGGTCCTACCACGGAGCCTTGCAGGCGGCTCGAAGCGCTGGCGAGCGGGCTGGTGAAGGCCGAGCAGCGGAAATTCATGCCCGCGTAATCGCCGAGGCCATTCGAGTAAGCCGTCGTCTGCGGGCGCTCGGCCACGGTGAGGTTCGTGGGGTCAAAACCGCTCAGCAGCAGGTTCGCCGGGCCGTCTTCATCACTGAGCAGATTTTGATCGCCACGCAGAAAGGTGCCCGCCATGAGGAAATGCGCATCGGTGAAGGTGGTGAGCACCTGGTGAGCGTAGCTCGTGCCATCGTAACCCCACTCGATGGTCTGCGTGACGGTGCCGCTGGCATACAGGCCGCCATCGGCGGTGAAATTCAGCGGCGTGGCTGGCGTGAGTGATACCGTCTCCGTGAGCACGCCGGAGCAGTCGATCTCATCCACGCAATGTTTGTTGTAGGCATTGGCGAGCGTGCCGGGGGTATTCATCTGGCTGCCCACGGGATTCACGATGTCACCCGCGATATGCATGACGCTGGAAACCGCCGTCCAGGCCACCGGCGTGTCATACGGGAAGTGGGTGATGAAGCTGCCCGCGGCGATATTCAGATCCCCACTGAGCTGGGCCCCATTGCTGATGCCTTTTTTGAAGCTGATGTTCGCCGCCGCGTTGACGTGATTATAGACATGATCGTTCGAGCGCTTCACGCCGATCTCCAGCGTCGCGTAAGTGTAGCCTCCGATGAAATCGAGCAGCGGCTTGCGGATTGAATGTGCGCCGGAAAGCGCTCCGCATTGAAAATCTCCGATGCCGGTGAGCCACGAAAACATCGCCGCCTCGATGTACACTGGTTTCGTCTCCTCGCAGAGGTAAAACGATCCCAGGCCCGGTGTGATCGTGAGCGTGCCCATCGGCGCGAGGCTGGGATCGAGGTTCTGCGTGCCGAAATCCACGCCCGATTCGAGCAGGCCCGTGAACTTATCCGCTGCCCAGCCGATGCCCGCAGGCAGGATGGCGAGGATCGCACTGTGCGCCCCGCTGGCATCGAGCGTGGCCGTGCCGGTGCGTTTGAAGTCCACGCCATTGAGCGAGCCATTGCGATCCGTGGCGGTCGCTGGCAGCAGATTCGTCGAGCCCGGCAAGATGCCGGAGATCGCCGCATCGCCTGTGGTTCCATGTAAAGACACTTCCAGCACGCTGCCGCCGTAGGTGTAGCCGCTCACGCCATCCACCGTGCCCGTGCCCGCCGTCGGCGTGATCTGGCACGTCACCGCGGTGCCGGAGGGTGGAATGGTGAAAGTCAGCACCGGCGAGGCATTGAGCGCCGTGAAGTGTGTGGGAATCACCGTCGAAGAACCAAAGGCCAGCGCCCCGCTGAAGTGGAAGAACTGGCTCGCGGCGCTGTCCATGGTGTTTCCCGTGTAGGGCGTGCCGAGCGTGGGATTCTCCTCATGCTCAATGGTCACTGCTGAGCGATAGCTGATGGGCGAAAGGATCGCCGCCGGGTCCACCTGGATGATTTTGAAGCTCGTGACGACCGCCGGCGCGATGAGGAGGCCGCTGGAGTCAAAGCTCGGCACCGAAGCTTCCGTTTTCGTATTCGCGGTGACGGTCACGCTTTGCGCCGCGCCATCCGAATCCCGCAACCACTGCCCGCCGAAGGTGAGGTTCACGCCTTTCGGTGTGTTTGAGCCTGCCCAGTCGTCAAAGCGATGCACTTTGTAATCCACCCGCACCGGGATGGTTTGGAGTCCGGCGTTTGCCTCCAAGAGGTAGGAGCGGTTGATGGTGACGGCGGTGACTTCGCTGACGACATTGAGATCACCCGAGGATGACGTCGTGCCGATGAAGTGGATGTATTTTTTGCCCACCGGCTCCGTCTTCGTCGCCTCCACCACTGCGCCGACCACACGAACCACGGAAACCTTCACGCGGTAGTTCGTGCCCGGCACGAGGCGATTGACGGAGGTCGGCACGAGGCTCTCCGAGATCGTCTCCACCCCATTGTGCAGAGCGCCAGCGGTCGTCGCCGTGGCCATCGCCGTGCCCGCCGGATCGAGCAGCGACCACTCCAGCCTGAAAAGTGCCAACGCCCCGAAATCGACCTCTGTTTCCACCATGATCGCGTCCCGGTTCGTGCCCGGAGTCGCGATCAAAGCATCCGCCGCGATGACGTAGCCCGTGTAATTGACATGCGAGAGGCTATTGATCGTCACCGCCTGCGCCGAGGCGACGGCAAAAAGAGCCAGCAAAGAGAGAAAAAGGTGTCGGATCATGGGGATGCTACCAGTGCATACACCGAATCGGGGATGTGAGTTACAAGCCGACGGGAGATTTTTGGCTGAAGGTTCGATCAGGCGAAGCATAGTGGCCATCTCGCTCCGCGAGATGAGCTGGACGCTTGGCAAACTCACCGGTTCAAGGTCTCCAAGCATCGTGCATGCAGGCGAAAGCCTTTCGCTCATCTCGACGGAGCGAGATGGCTACTCTGCTGACGCGCCTTCGGAGTCTCTGGATGGTTTTCAAACATGGCCTGAGTCGCCTCGCCTGTTCAGGGGAGGGTTTTCTCATCGACGAAGCGGAGAGCGGTGGTTAGGCTGCGAGCCTCATGAAAGCCTTTTTTGCCCTTTCGATGCTCGTTGTCGGCTTTTTGCCAGCGGCGGACCTTTCCTTCCCGAAGCAGGCCATCGCCACGGTGCATCCGCTGGCCACGCAGGCCGGGATGGATGCCTTTGCGAAGGGCGGTAACGCCATCGACGCAGCCATCGCGGCCGGTTTGATGCTCGGCGTGGTGGATGGGCACAATTCCGGCATCGGCGGCGGCTGTTTTTTCGTCATCCGGGCCGCGGATGGCACCGTGACCTGCATCGACGGCCGTGAGATGGCTCCCGCGAAGGCCCACCGCGACATGTATGTGATCAACGGCAAACTCAACGACGAGGCCAGCAAGACCGGCGCCCTCGCCAGCGGCGTGCCCGGCTACCTCAAAGCCTGCGCCGTCGCCCAAACCAAGCACGGCAAGCTCAAACTCGCCGACGTGCTGCTGCCCGCCGCCGACATCGCGGAGAAGGGCTTTCCACTCGATGAAGTGTATGCCCGCAAGCTCACCGCCACTGCGGCGAAGCTCGCCCAGTTTCCCGCCTCCGCCGCCATCTTCCTCAAGGATGGCAAACCCATCGAAAAAGGCCAGCCGCTCGTGCAGGCCGACCTCGCCGCCACATACCGGGCGGTGGCGGAGAATGGCATCGAGTGGTTTTACGAGGGTGAATTTGCCCAAAAGACCGAGGCATGGATGAAAGCGAATGGTGGCATCACCACCGGCGCCGATTACGCGGCCTACAAGGCACCCGAACGCGAAGCCATCCGTTCGAAGTATCGCGGTTACGACCTCATCACGATGCCGCCGCCCAGCTCCGGTGGTGTGCATGTGGCGCAGATACTGAACATCCTGGAGCACTTCCCCATTCGCCACTTTCGGGCGAGCAGTCGCGTGCATGTCATCACCGAGGCGATGAAGCTCGCCTTTGCCGATCGTGCCCACTGGCTAGGCGATCCCGACTTCGCGAAGGTGCCACGCGGCCTCGTCGATCCCGCCTACGCCGCTGAACTCGCCAAAAAGATCGACCTCGATCACACGACCCCGGTTTCCGGTCACGGCATGCCGCCGCATTGGGAGGGCGACATCTTCGGCAAGCACACCACCTTCCTCTGCACCGCCGACGCAGAGGGAAACTGGGTGGCTCTCAATCAAACGATCAACACCGCCTTCGGCAGCAAGGTCGTCATTCCCGGCACGGGCGTGCTTTTGAATGATGAGATGGATGACTTCGCCGTACAGCCCGGCATTCCGAATGCCTTCAAGCTCGTCGGTGCCGAGGCGAATGCCGTCGCGCCCGGCAAACGGCCGCTTTCCAGCATGAGCCCCACCATCGTGCTCAAAGACGGCCAGTCCATCATCGTCACCGGAGCCGCCGGCGGCCCCACGATCATCACACAGGCCCTTCTACTCCTCACCCACATCATCGACGACGGCCAGTTCCCCGCCGCCGCCCTCGCCGAACCGCGTTTTCACCATCAATGGAACCCTGACGAGCTGAAAATCGAAAAAGCCTTCGGGGAAGAAACCCTCCAACGCGTCGAAAAACTCGGCCACAAGCTCGCCCCGAGTGCCGGCTTCGGTGCCTGCCAAGCGATCTACTTCGACACTGCGAAGCAGCTCTTTTTCCCCGCCCATGATCCCCGCGTGCCGGGGAAGGCGGATGGAAGGTAGGTAGCCAATCGGCTTCAGCGCCGGGAGGCCTGCCATTCGCTCACGCGGCCACTGCGAAAGCCGACAGTGCCTGCGGTGTAAGGTACGTACATTACGTCGGTGCCAAAGCCTGGGCCACCCCATCCCCAAGGGCCACCGCCCCATCCCCAGGGACCGCCACCCCAGGGACCGCAGCGGCCGCCCATGCCGTAGCCGAAACCGACATTCATCGACATCGTGCGCACGGGGCGCTGGCCGAGATAAGTCCACTCTTCGATCTCACGGCCGCTTTTGCGCCCTGCGGTGGTTTGATCCGGTGCTCCCCAGGCGAGGAAGACCGCATCACGCGTCATGCCTTCACGAATGGTCCCTTGGGTGACGAGTTCGCGGTCTTTGGCGCTGAGCTGGGTGTAGAGCTGCGGATTGCGCTCAATGCGAGCCTGGGGTGAACTCGAAGCGCAGCTCGAGAGGAGCATTGCAGTGGTGGACAGAAGCAACAAGAAGGACTTTTTCATGGTGGCACTAGCAGACCACGACAGGCCGCGATTGTTCAAGCAGAAAGTCCGCCCAGATGAAGCTGGCCTCCGAGAGGCCTCAAGGCTTCGGAGCAGGCGTTGCGGGAGCGGGGGCTGGAACTGGAGCTGGAAGCGTGGCAGGCACCTGAACGGCGGGAGAAGTGGCCGATTTTGGCACTTCGAGCTTCGGAGCGGCAGAAGCGGGTTTTGCAGGTTCCAGAGCGGGAGCAGCAGGTTTCGGCGCAGACGGTGTGACAGCGGGAGGTGCCGAGATGGGCGCGGGCGCGGTGGGTGAGGTGGGCACGCCAGCGGGGCGCTGGAGCATAGCGGGCGTATCACCGAGCTTGATCGTGGGGCTGATGCCGCCTTCGACGGAATTGAGCTTGATGTTCGGCAGGGCAGGGGCGGTCTTCGGATCAGGCTTGGGAGCGGGGGGGGCATCAACTTCTTTGGTCGGAAGGTTCGCTGCGATCCATTCGAGACGCGTTTTGCTTTCGCCTTCGAAGGCGGTCACGCCGGGGTATTTGGTGCCAGCCTCTTCGTAGGCTTTTTTGGCTTCCTCTTCCTTACCATCAGCCCACAGCATATCGCCGAGGCGGAGCTGGGAGAGCTGGGCGAGTTCGGAGCCAGCCAGCTCGGAGATGACTCGCTCGTAGGCGGCTTTGGCCTCGCTCTTTTCGCCCATCGCTTCGAGGCGGGTGGCGAGCGTCAGGAGCGTCTCTTTGTAGAAAGCGTGATCCTTGTGCCCAGCCAGATAGGCCTTCAAAGCCTCCACGGAGGAGCTTTTCTCGTTCTTTTCCCAATGCAGCGTGGCTTTGAGCAGCAGCGCATTGGCTGCGGCCGGTGTGCCGGGATGCTTTTTCACCACCAGATCGCAGTCATCCACGGTCTTCGCCCCGGTGAATGCCTCAGCAGCGGCTTCAGCAGCCGTGCGGGCATTACTCTGGATGATGCCGTAGGCAGCGAGGCCAGCGACGATCACTCCAAACAGCAGGAGGATTTTTTTAAACTGGCCGTTGAGAGCCTGCTCCTGGGCGGAGGGTTCAAAGGCGGCGGGATTGTTGGAGGGTTCGTTGCTCACAAAGGTATTCTCGGTTCTCGATTCGCTATTCCGGGCTTAGGCACCGACTTTTGCACGGGCTTCATCGGCCAGTGCGGTGGAGAGGTAACGCTCTCCGGTGGAGCAGGCGATGGTGACGATGAGCTTGCCCGCATTTTCCGGCCGCTGGGCCACCTGGATGGCGGCGCATACATTCGCTCCGGTGCTGATACCGACGAGGATGCCTTCCTCTTTGGCGATGCGGCGGGCCATGGCAAAGGCATCTTCGTTGCTGACCTTGATGCACTCGGTGATCTGGGCGTTTCCAGCGCTGTCCTTGAGATGGAGGTTCGCAGGCACGAATCCGGCGCCAGTGCCCTGGATCTTATGCGGCCCTGGCTGCACGGGCTGGCCGGTGAGGGTTTGATTGATGACCGGCGAGGCCTCTGGCTCGACGGCGATGGCCTGGAAGGAAGGCTTGCGAGGTTTGAGGGCCTCCGTGCATCCAGTGATAGTGCCGCCTGTGCCCACAGCGGCCACGAGGATGTCGATCTTGCCATCGGTATCGCTCCAAAGCTCCTCGGCAGTCGTGCGCATGTGGACGGCGGGATTCGCGGCGTTTTCAAACTGCTGCGGCATCCAGGCGTTTGGCGTGGCTTTGACGATCTCCTCGGCTTTGGCGATGGCCCCCTTCATGCCCTTCGGCCCTTCGGTGAGCACCAGATCAGCTCCGAGCAGCGCCAGGAGTGTGCGACGCTCCAGGGACATCGTCTCTGGCATGGTGAGGATGAGTTTGTAGCCCTTGGCGGCGGCCACAAAGGCCAGTGCGATGCCGGTGTTGCCGCTGGTAGGCTCGACGATGATCGTGTCTGGCTTCAGGATGCCTTTTTTCTCCGCGTCCTCGATCATCGCCATGCCGATGCGGTCCTTCACGGAGCCGAGGGGATTAAAAAACTCGCATTTGAGGGCGATGGTGGCGTTGAGGCCCGCAGTGACCTTGTTCAGTTTCACGAGCGGCGTGCGGCCGATGGTTTCGACGATGTTGTTATAGATCATGGCGGTGGGGAGACTCGGGGTTGTCGCGAGGGGGCGGAAAGGGCCGCCTACAAAGGCGGGGAGGATACCCTTGTCAAACGCCGCGAAGGCCGCCGAGCATCCGCTGCGGGCTGGCAGCAAATGCTGCAAAATTTATCTCGCCAAGCCCAAGGCGTTTTGTTCTAATCCATTTCGCTCCACGGCGGCCAACCCCGCCCAGAGCATCGTCCAACCCATAAACATACCCGTATCCATAACATGAAAAAACCAAACAATCGCGGCTTCACGCTGATCGAGCTGCTGGTGGTGATCACCATCATCGCCATCCTCGCCAGCCTCGCCGTCCCCGCCTTCAACTCCGTCCAGCGACAGGGCAACCAGATGAAGGGCGTCAGCAACTGCAAGCAGGTCGTCGTCTCGATGAAGCAGTTCGCCACCCGCTACAACAGCCAGTATCCCGACTCCGTGCAGAACCCCTACACTGGCGGCACCGCCATGAATGCCAACGACGCCTTCCGCTTCATGATCCAGGAGCAGGTCGTCACCGATGAGCGCATCTTTGGCTGCCCTGCCGGTTACAATCCTGACAGCAACATAGGCACCCCGCCGAACTACGGCATGGCTCTCGGCAACAACGAGAACCACTGGGCATTGACCCAAGGCCTCACGGACACCAGCGCTGGAAACATCCCGCTCGTGTATGAAAATGTGGCCGCCCTCTCCTGGCCTCCACAGTGGAATGCCAACGTGGCCGGCCAGATCCGTCCAGGCCGCACTTGGCCTGGTGGTCAGGTCATCATCGGTCGCAATGACGGTGGTGCCGAGGTCGTGGACCTGAATGGCAAGACCGGTATGGTTACCGTCAAGCAGATGGCCGGTGGTCTCGACCTGTTCACCCAGGCCTCTCCCGGCCAGGTGCAGCAGGTGCTGAACGCCCAGGTCTCCGGCGGTCCTTCCGGTGGTATGACGCAGCCAGGAGCCATGGACCCCAATAATCCCCTCGGCGGCCCTCTTGGTAGCCCCCTCGGTGGTCCTCTCGGCAGCCCCCTTGGTGGCGGTCTTGGCCAGCCACTTCCTGGTCAGGCTCCCGCCGGCGCTCCTCTCGGGGCACCTCTTGGTGCTCCGCTTCCAGGTGCCGCTCCTTCGCCCCTTGGCAATTAATTGATCCTCCGCTCATTCCTGATCCGCCGGATGCTCGTTTGCATCCGGCGGATTTTTTTTGGAACGCAGGAGCAAAGGGTAAATCCACCTTGACCCTTTCCCCTCCGCATCGCTTACTGAGTTGGCGGTGATCGTGCGCGATCCTGTCAGGCTCGCTCTCTCACGCCTCATGTCTCCCTCACGCGCTTCGCTTTCCCGCTTCTCTGCCCTCTTCCTCGCCGCATTTCGTTGGCCGTTGTTGGGCTGCCTCGTCTTGGCACTGCTCGCTGGCTCCGCCGCAGCCTTTGACACGGTCATCCTCGATCCCGGCCACGGTGCCCATGATCGCGGTGCCGCCATCGGCTATGTGTATGAAAAGCATCTCGCCCTCGATACCGCCCGTCGTGTCGAGCAGCTCCTTAAAAAGCAGGGTCTCAAGGTCGTCATGACCCGCAGTCGCGATGTCTTCATCCCGCTTCAGGATCGCTCCGCTACCGGCAACCGCGTGGGAAATGCCATTTTCGTCAGCATTCACTACAACTACAACCGTGGCGGCAGTGGAGCAGGAGCCGAGACCTACTATCACTTCTCCTCCAGCTACACCCTCGCGGCTTACATCCAGGCTTACCTCGTGCAGCGCACAAAAATGATCCACCGCGGCGTCAAAAGCGCCAGTTTTCACGTCATCCGCTCCACCACAAAAAATCCCGCCGTGCTCGTCGAGTGTGGTTTCGTCAGCAATCCCTCCGAACGCGCCCGCATGATGACGGGCGAATTCCGCGCCCGCATCGCCGAAGGCATCGCTCAGGGCATCGTCGCCTATCGAAAGGCGGATTGATGGCTTCGATGAACCCGGTTGCGGCAGATGGGGCATCGCGCCAAGGATGAAGCCATGGTCTTCGTCGTCCTCCTCATCCTCGCCGTGTTCGCCTTCGGCATTAGCCAATGGGCACTCGGCCGATATGCCTCGATGATGGCCAAAGGGTCGCAAGTCACCAGTCCTACGGCACACACGGGAGGTGAGATTGCCCTGCTATTTCTGGAAAGCGAAGGCGTGCTGGATGTACAGATCGTCGAGCACAACGGCGTCGTCACCGATTACTTCGATCCCGTGCGCCGTCGCTTGTTTTTACGCCACAGCACAGCGCAGGGCACCACACTCAGCGACTGGGCTGCCGCTTTGCACGAGGCCGCTCATGCCCTGCATACTACTGCGGAAGGCCTCGCTGAGCTCAAATGGCGGCAAAGCGTCATCCGCATGTGCCGCTACATCCCCGTGGCCGTCGCAATGGCGCTCATCGGACTCATGATCGGCCGCGTTTTCGTGCCTCGCGTGGCCATCCTCGTGCTCGCCGCCGTTTTCAGCCTCCTCGTCTTCCTCAATCTCGGCACCGTCATGATCGAATTCGCCGCCAACCGCCGCCTGCGTGCCTTTTTGGAACGTCACCTCCAGCGCCATCCCCAGGCTCACCAGCGCCTCGGCGAGCTCCTCTTCTGCATGGCCATACGTGAGGTCGGAGACATCCTCCGCTCACCACGCTACTTTTTCCTCAGCGCTCTGCCCGGTGCGGGCAAATCTAGGCCGGGGTGAATCCAACGAGCGCTGAGAGGCGTCCTAGTTACGCCATCATGATCAAATCCCTCTTCACCGCCTCTCTGCTGCTCTGTTTCACACTCGCTGCCCGTGCTGATTACAGTGTGGACTTCGAATCGGGTGCCGTTTGGACCGGTGCCAATGACATCCGTATCCCAGCGGATACCGGCACGCTCTTCTCCCTGTCCGATGATCTCAAATCGGACCCCACCGCCTTCTTCCGCACGCGTGCCACCTACCATCTTGGTCTCCATCACGACATCTCCTTCCTCTTCGCGCCATTGCGCACTGAGGCGGACGGAGCCTTCGCCACGCCGGTAAACTTCGCCGGCACCACCTTCGCCGCTGGTGCGCCCACCACGGCTCGTTACCGCTTCGACTCCTACCGCCTCACCTATCGCTACAACTTCATCACCCGTGATGATCTCACCTTCGGCCTCGGCATCACCGGCAAACTCCGCGATGCCTCCATCCAGGTCGATCAGGGCGGCCTCTCCGCCCGCGATTCGAACCTCGGCTTCGTCCCGCTCATCAATTTCCGCCTTAACTGGCGTTTCGCGCCCAAGTTCAGCTTCCTCTTTGAAGGCGATGCTCTCGTGGGACCCAGCGGCCGCGCCGAAGACGTCCTCGCCGCCATCCAGTATCACCCCACCGAAAAGCTCGCCCTTCGCCTCGGCTACCGCGTCCTCGAAGGCGGTGTGGACAGTGATACCACCTACTCCTCCGCGCTGTTCCACTATCTGAGTGCTGGCTTCACCGTGCGCTTCTGAGATTGAGGTCAAAAGACGCATAATTCCTCCTGGGCGGTTCGTTTGATTCCGCCCATGAAATCCGTCCTGACCTCGCTTTTCGCTCTCTTTGCCGTTCAAGCCTTCGCCGCGCCGGATGTGGTCATTTATGGCGGCACGTCCGGTGGTGTCGCGGCGGCCATTCAGACGGCTCGCATGGGCAAAACGGCCGTTTTGATCGAGCCGACGAAGTTTCTCGGTGGCCTCACCACCGGCGGACTCGGCGCGACGGACATCGGCAACAAAAAGGCCATCGGCGGCATCTCGCGCGAGTTTTACGCGAACATCTTCACCTATTACGCCGATCCCGCGAAGTGGAAGCAGCAGACCCGCGATCAATACTACGCCAAGCGTCCGCACGGCAACTCCAGCGCCGAAACAACCATGTGGACCTTCGAGCCGCATGCTGCGACGGAGATTTACGACGCCATGCTGGCGAAGGTGAAGGACAAGGTCACCGTCGTGTTCGGTGAACGGCTCAATTTGAAGAATGGCGTCGTCAAAGAAGGCGCAAAGATCGTCAAGATCATCATGGAGAGCGGCAAGGCGTTCGAAGGCGCGATGTTCATCGACGCCACCTACGAAGGCGATCTCATGGCGAAGGCGGGCGTGAGCTACCACGTCGGTCGCGAGGCAAATTCGCTCTATGGCGAGACCATCAACGGGCTCCAGTTGGCCGGCGCGAAGCATCATCAGTTCATCAAGAACGTCGATCCTTATGTGAAGCCGGGCGATCCGAGCAGCGGACTCGTTTGGGGCGTCACACCGATGCCTGAAGGCAAAGACGGCGACGGCGACCACCGCATCCAGGCCTACAATTTTCGCATGTGCAACACGGACGACGATTCCAACCGCGTCCCGTTCCCGAAGCCGGAAAGCTACGACGAAAAGCAGTTCGAGCTGCTGCTGCGCAACTGTGAAGCCGGTGACCCGCGCCATCCTTGGGCACCCACACCGATGCCGAACCGCAAGACGGACACGAACAACAACTTCGCCTTCAGCACCGACATGATCGGCATGAACTACAACTACCCGGACGCCGATTACACCACGCGGGCAAAGATCTGGAAAGCGCATGAGGATTATCAAAAAGGTCTCATGTGGACGCTCGCCAATCATCCGCGTGTGCCGGAGAAGATCCGCGCCTACTACTCGCAGTGGGGCCTGGCGAAGGATGAGTTCAACGACAACGGGAACTGGCCTCGCCAGATGTATGTGCGCGAGGCTCGCCGCATGATCGGGGGCTATGTCATGAGCGAGCAGAACTGCAAACGCCGCGTCATCGTCGAGGACAGCGTCGGCATGGGTGCCTACAACATGGACAGCCACCACACGCAGCGCTACGTCACGAAGGAAGGCTTTGCCCGCAACGAAGGCGACATCCAGATCGGCGTGCGGCCGTATCCGATCAGCTACCGCAGCATCACGCCGAAGGCCGATCAATGCACGAACCTGCTCGTGCCCGTCTGCCTCAGCGCCAGCCACATCTCGTATGGCAGCATCCGCATGGAGCCCGTCTTCATGGTCATGGGCCAAAGCGCCGCCACCGCCGCCGTACTCGCCATCGAAGCCAACGTCGATCTGCAAAAGCTCGACTACACCAAGCTCAAAGAAAAGCTTCTCGCCGACGGCCAGATGCTCGATTTCGAGTCCCCGCCCATGCCGGAGCACGTCGCCTTCACCAAAGAACAACTCGGCGGCATCGTCGTCGATGATAGCGAGGCCGATTTGACCGGCTTCAGGTCCGAAGGCCACACCACGCCCGGCTTCGTCGGCCAAGGCTACCGCCACGATAGCGACAGCCTCAAAGGCGAGCAAAAGGCCCGCTTCACGCCGAATCTCCCCGCTGCAGGCCAGTATCGCGTCGCCATCGCCTACACCTCCCTCGCCAATCGCGCCGACAAAATCCCCGTCATCATCCACCACGCCGATGGCGAGAAAACGGTCATCGTGAATCAAAAGAAGAAACCTGCTGAGAAGAACAATCTCCAGCCCCTCGGCACCTTCCGCTTTGAAGCCGGCAAAACCGGCTGGCTCGAAATCCGCAACGAATCCACCACCGGCCACGTCATCATCGACGCGGCGCAGTGGACGCCGGCGAAGTGATCGTGAAGGTCAGCGAGCTTCCGCTGCCAGCTTTTCGATCCATTTGCCCAGATCCGGCGGGCGGAAGGTGCGCATGCGGGCGAGCAGTTTTTCGGCGTCGGTCTCGACGAGCACGCAATCGGCGTGTTCGGGCTTCAGAAAACCTTCGCGGCTCATGTGATTGATGAAGGTGGTGAGGCCATCGAAGAAGCCGCTGGCATTGAGTAGGCCCACGGGCTTGCTGTGAAAGCCGAGTTGCAGCCAGGTGAGTGTCTCGAAGAGCTCGTCGAGCGTGCCAAAGCCGCCCGGTAGGGCGATGAAGCCATCACTGAGGTCCACCATCATCTGCTTTCGCTCGTGCATGCTGCTCGTCACATGCAGCTCGGTGACGTCGCGATGCCCGAGCTCCTTTTCGAGCAGGGATTGAGGGATCACGCCGATGACCTTACCGCCTGCGGCGAGGGCTCCGTCTGCCACCGCGCCCATGAGGCCCACATTTCCGCCGCCATAGACGACGGTGATGCCTTCACGTGCCAATAAGCCTCCGATGGCCAGTGCGGTGGCACGGTGGGCGGGATGGTTTCCGGCGCTGGAGCCGCAATAGACGCAGATTCGATGAAGCTTGCTCATGAGTGGGGAATTCGAGTTCTCAGATGATTTTTGACTGACAGCTTGGTGGGAGCAGCGGCATACCATGCGCGGCTCGGGCTTGCTGGCACTTTTCGTCGCCTGGTTGGACTTCGCGGCAGGGATGCGGACGCTGCTCGTAAATGCGGCAGCTTGTTTTTTCACCCACCGCGCCATCGAGATGCATGCAGCGTGGTGGCTGGCTGTCCGTCCCGGCAAAGGCCACCCGCCAAGGCGTGATCTGCACCAGCGAAGTTTCGTCAATCCCACGCTGCTCAGCCTCCTGCCAGTAGAAGGAGACCCGAAAGGCTGAGCAGCAGGCACCGCAGGTGATGCAGGCGGAGGGATCGTAGGTCATGCGAGTCGTTAACTGATGAGCAGCAGGCGTTTTTGACCCGGCACTGAATCAGGCGCCCGATGCACGCACGGTGCCACCGCCACCTCTGGATGCCGTGTGGCGATGCGCCAGAGGTTTCCGATACCAAAGACATAGGGGCAAGCGCCTTCACGCGCCGCGTAATGCAAATCGTGAAAATGATCCTCTAGCCATTCGGTGAAGGTTTCATCGTCACAACCTCCAAAAAGCCTCAAAAGCTCCGCTCGTGCCTCAGGCACCTCGACGCGTGGAATGGCATCTTCAGGGAAAAGACCTTCCGATGAGGCTCCATGATAGGTGCAGAGCCAGGTGTCCGCCTCCGCCGTGGCGCTATCCACATGCCAGGAGCATATATCGGTGCGCTGATGGGGCGGCTCCATGGGATGCGTGTAGCCATTCACACTATCCAGCACGGGATCGAGGCCGTGTTCCTGCAATAAATGAAGATCCTCAAGCATCTGATCTGCGGCGAGGCGGCCCTTGGCGCTGAGTTCGAGTGAGGTAACATCCTCCTCGGCCAGATGGGTGATCCCCGGTGGCATCGGCAGCATTCGTGCCACCTCCGCAAAATCTCCAGCGAGACACCGCGGCCAGCTAACGGCATTCACCCCATCGCGCAGCGGCGTGCTGAGAAGCTCGTCAAAGCTGCTCACCAAGCGAATGCTCGGGTTCGGAGGCGGAAGGAGTGGGGACGACATGCGGGGATGTTGGCTAGGTATCACAGCATTCCAAAATTCTCCATCGCGATGGCTTGTGGCTTCGAGGACATCGGTATCATCATCGAGCTGCGAGTGCTGGGGTGGAATAGATATGCCTTGTCGCCTATTCCAATGCTGCAATACAACGGAGAACAAATCGTTTCATCACCATGCCGCCCATCTCCATCCGCACTCAAGACCGCCAATGTGAAGTCGCCTGGTTTTCTGCCATCTGCTCCGATGATTATGAGTTCCTCGGCGTGCCCGATGGCAGCATCCGCAGCAGCTACGAGCACTGCGGAGACATCGTGAAAAAAGCGGATGCGCTCGGCTATCAAAACATCCTTCTGCCGAGTGGGTGGATCGCCGGGCAGGATGCCCTTGCCTTTGCGGCCGCCATGGCACCGCAGACGCAGCAGATCAATCAGCTCGTGGCCTTGCGTATGGGCGAGGTGTGGCCGCCGATGCTCGCCCGTGCGCTGGCGACGGTCGATCACATCGCCAAAGGTCGCTTGTGCATCAACATCATCTCCTCTGACATGCCGGGTCTGAAAGAGACCAACGAAGTGCGTTATGAACGCAGCAGCGAGATCATTCAAATTCTGCAAGGCATGTGGCGAACCGACGGCCCCTTTGAATGGACGGGCAAGTATTACAACTTCAGCCTGCCCACCACCGAACCCGCGAAGCCTTACCAGCAAAACGGCGGCCCGTTGATGTATTTCGGCGGCATCTCACCTGCCGCGCAGGATTTGTGTGCGAAGCATTGCGATGTCTTCCTCATGTGGCCGGAAACGGAGGATCGCATCGCCGAAACGATGCGCGTGATGTCCGAAAAAGCCGCTGCGTATGGTCGCAAGATCGACTTCGGCTTCCGCAGCCACGTCATCGTCCGCGAAACCGAGGCCGAAGCCCGCGCAGCGGCGGATCGTCTCATTTCCAAACTCGACGCCGCCAAGGGCGCGGAGATCAAAGCCCGCTCGCAAGACAGCCAAAGTGCCGGTGTGAAGCGTCAGGACGAACTCCGCGCTCAAAGCAAAGATCTGTATATTGAGGACCACCTCTGGAGCGGCATCGGCCTCGCTCGTAGTGGCTGCGCCAGCGCCATCGTCGGCGATCCCGATCAGGTGCTCGCCAAACTAAACCGCTACATGGATTTGGGCATGCGCGCCTTCGTCCTCAGCGGCTATCCGCATCTCGAAGAGTGCGATCTCTTCGCCAAATATGTGCTGCCCAAGCTGCCAAGCTGCCGTTTAAATGAACTCCAAAACCGTCGCGTGGTCGATCCGGTCACGCCGTTGACCACCGCAGAAAGAAGATAAGCTGACAGCAAATGGGGGCAGAAAAATGAATTGCTGATATTTGCTGCCCCCATTTTTCTGTCAGCCAACTCATCCAAACTCTTCGCTTATGCCACCCGTTCGCTTCGCTCTCGCCGGATTCGGCGCTTGGGGCAAATTTCATGCTCAATCCATCGCTGGAAAACCGGACGCGGCTTTGGTCGCCATCACCGCGCCTTCGGAGGCTTCGCGTGAAGAGGCACGCAAACTGTATCCGGAGGCCCAAATCTTCGCCGACAGCCTCGAAATGATCGCGAAGGCCGAATTCGACATCATCGACATCGCGACGCCGAGTCACACGCATCGTGAAATCGCGCTCGCCGCGATGCAGAAGGGCAAACACGTGCTTTTGGAGAAGCCGATGGCCATCACGCTCGACGATTGCAAAGCCATCGTCGCTGGCGCACGCGATCACGGGGTGCATTTGGCCGTCGGGCATGAGTTGCGCCTGTCGTCGCAGTGGGGGCGCATCAAGGAGATCATCACCGCAGGCACCATTGGCGATCCGCAATACGTGCTCGTGGAGCTTTCGCGGAAACCTTATCGCCAAGGCGCATCCGGCTGGCGCTACGATCAGAACCGCGTCGGTTCGTGGGTGCTGGAGGAGCCGATTCACTTCTTCGACCTCGCCCGTTGGTATCTCGAAGGCAGCGGCGATCCCGTCGAGCTCTACGCCTACGGCAACTCACGCGATCCGCAGCGCCCGACGCTCTACGACAACTTCACCGCCATGTTCAAATACGCGAACGGCAGCTACGCCGTCGTCTCACAAACCCTCGCCGCCTTTGAGCATCATCAAACGGTGAAGGTCAGCGGCACCAAGGGCGCGTTGTGGGCCGGTTGGAGCGGAGCGCTCGATCGCACGCTGGAGCCCACCGCGTTCCTGAAAGTCTTCGACGGCGAAAAAGTCGAGGATCTCACACTCACCAAGCAAAGCGGCGAGGTATTTGAGCTGCGTGAAGAGATCGCGCAATGCATCGACATGGTGCGCAGCGGCAAAAAGCCCATCGCCACCGGCCTCGACGGCCTCTGGAGCGCCGGCCTGTGCCTCGTCGCCGAGGAATCCATCCGTCAAAAGAAGCCGCTGCCTGTGGGCGAGCTGCTGCAGTTTTAAGGGTAGAAAAAATTTCCCAAACCTTCTGATGCTGAAAGTTTTCTACCAAACCTGGTTGCCGCATGAACTGCTGCCATCGCTGCACAGAAGCCGTGTCTTTGCGCAGCGTTGCATCACGATGAAGCTGCTGGAATCCAACATCAACTGAGGTTGGAACCATCGGTTTCATGATTGGCTGACAGCAAATGGGGACAGAAAATGGAAAGAAGATTTGCTGCCCCCATTTTTCTGTCAGCCATCAAGCCAGCCACCTCTCAACGACGCTCCTTATGAACAATAGCTCACCGAAATGGTACTCCACTGTCACTCGCTATCAGTGGCTCGTTTTGATCGTCGCCTCGCTGGGATGGGTCTTCGATGCGTTTGAAGGGCAGATCTACAACCTCACGCGTGCGGACATGCTGCCCGATTTGCTCGATGTGAAGGCTGATGATCCGATGGTGAAGGTGTGGGGGGAGAGGTTCCTTGGCATCTTCCTCCTCGGCGGCACCTTTGGCGGGCTGCTCTTCAGTTCGCTGGCGGATAAATGGGGGAGGAATCCGGTGATGGCGCTGACGATCTTGTTTTACTCGGTGTTTTCGGGCATCACGGCATTTGCGGATGAGATCTGGCAGGTGGGCGTGCTTCGCTTCCTCGTGGCGATGGGTGTGGGCGGTGAGTGGGCGGTGGGAGCGGCTCTGGTGGCGGAGGTGTTTCCCAAGGAGGCCCGTGAGCGAGCGGGTGGTATTTTTCACGCGACGAGTGTTTGCGGCCTATGGCTGGCGGCGGCGGCGGGTCTTTGGGTGGGCACCGAATGGCGCACGGCGTATCTGTTGGGCGTGGCACCGGCATTGCTGGTGCTGTGGGTGCGCATGAGCATCAAGGAGCCGGAATCGTGGAAAGCTGCGCGTGAGTCGAAGACGAAGCGCATGGGCAGTTTCAGCGAATTGCTCGGCGAGGCACGCTGGCGCTCACGAGCGGTGTTTGGTGCTCTGCTGGCGATGGTGGGCCTGGCGACCTTTTGGGGCGTGGTGGTGGCCGGGCAGGACATCGCGGCGGATTTCCTGAAGCGCACGAATGATCCTGATTGGGCCAGCAAATCGAAGATCGCCTTTGGTTTCATCCAAACGGCAGGTGCCGGGGCTGGGATGCTGGCCTTTGGGCCGCTAAGTGCTCGCTGGGGCTGCAAGAAGACTTTCGTCATCATGCATCTGGCCGCGTTGGCGATGACGCCGGTGATCTGCTGGTTGCCCTCGCATTTCGGGAGTTACACGCTGCTGCTCGTGCTGCTGCCGTTGTTTGGATTTTGTGCCCAGGGCATCCACGCCGGTTATGCCGCCTACTTCCCGGCGCTCTTCCCCACGCACCTGCGAGCCACCGGCTCCGGTTTTTGCTTCAACACAGGACGCCTTCTCGCCGCTCCGGTGCTCATCTGGCTCTCTGCCTGGATGAAATCCACGCTCGACCTCAGGCTGGCCATCACCTGCCTCGGTGGCTTCTTTTTGCTTGGGCTCGTGTTCCTGGCTTTTCTGCCGGAAACGAGTGGGGAAGAGCTGCCAGAGTGACTTTGTTGACCTGATTGACGCGAATGACGGATCAATCTGTCCACGACTTCAAGCCTGTCACGGGTAGCAGCTTGTCGGCGGCCTCTCGCCAGGCGGGGGTGCCGGCTTTTTGGAAGAGGTCGTAGAGTTGCTTCTTCGAGTGTGGATCGGCCACGGAGTGCGGGGCATTGCGCCAGAGGCCGAGGCGAAGGCCGCCTTCGTGAGCGTGATCGACATGGCGGTGGTAGATGAAGGCATCGACGGTGGGCAATGTGGCGATTTTTTCCCAGGCGTAGGCATAGGCGGCGGCTTGCAGTTCTTCGCCCTCGGGCTTGAGCAGCGTTTGAAAGCCCTGCTCGCTCAAGATGATGCGGCGGGGCTTGCCGCCGAAGAGCAGCTCGGGCTTTTCGAGA
>JBEIGR010000025.1:0-19138 GCA_040381795.1 Verrucomicrobiaceae bacterium
ATGTATATTGAGGGAATCGGTGAATGCCTCAGCCGCCAAGCCTGGCTGAAGGATCTCGCCGAGGCCGAAAGCATCCCTTACGACCATCACCTCTTTTGTGTCGGCACACACGGCTGGCTCGCCGCAAGGCTCACCCGCTCCTCCGATGCCGCCGGCCGGAAGCAGTACCCTCTAGTGCTCGCCCTGCATTCGGGAAACTTTGCCCTCCTGCATCAAATCGGCAGCGTCATCACCCTGCTGGATGAGTGTATGCAAAGTGTTCAAGCTGCGGGCAGCTTGAGCGAGCTGCGCCAAGCTCCCTCGAAGCTACCCGAACGCCTGGTTGCCTTGACAGAAAAATCAGTCCCAGCCCCAGGTGCTCAAGCACGAGAATCATGGAGACAGCACCTGCCAGGCATCGGACCGGATGGCATCGGGCTGTGGCGTTGCTGTCATGCCTTGATGCCGGAAGGTGCCGCCGCAGGCCGAGCGCGGATCCCGCTGCATCCCGGTTCGCCTTGGCCATCCGCAGCCTTGTGGGCCTCCTTCCTCTCACATTTAGGTGTTAGCAAACCTCTGAGCATTATTTGGCGTCATGGAAATCCGTTTGCCGATATCTGGCTTTGCCCACCCGGAGCACGCGTGCTCGCCAACCTGTTCAGCAGCGAAGCCTCCCAGCCCCTCACCACCCAGGTGCCATTCAACATTCCACAGCCCGTTCGAGAAACGGCTGAATCATCGCTTAATGACTGGCTCCAGCAGACGGAACTCTTTCCCAAACCGGCTGATCCCGGCTCCACTTCTCTCCTAAATAAGGTTTGCCACAATGTAGCAGGATGGTTTAGACCTGCGTCGGTCAAGTGACTTCCTCCGCATCATGGAAATCGAACCTCTTCTCGAACCAGTCTCTCCCGAGCTTCCCTGCGGTCCAGATCCGGAGGACTACGAAAGCGACAAAGAGCTCTATGAAGCCTTCAGCCAGTTGAAGGCTAGGCTTGATGGAGAGATGAAAAACGGGGTTAAACAACCACCTCGCTGGCCTGAAGTGCAAAAAGAGGCCCTTCAACTCGCTGCTCGAACCAAGCACCTGCATCTCGCCGTCGTGCTTGCCGATTGCGGCCTGAGCCTCGATGGCTTTTCAGGTTTCAACGACGGCCTGCGCCTCATCCGTAGCTGGTGCGAGAACTTCTGGGACCATCTCTATCCACTCGAAGTACGCCACACCTTGGTGGACAGTCTGTCCTACCCGCGCTTTCTCACCAAGCCGAGGCGTATCACACTCGCCAAAGGTCCTGGAGGTGCCTTCTCTTTTGAAGATTATGAAAAAGCACTCGAAGACGAGCGCAGTGATAACAGTGAGGCCGCCAACCAGGCCCGGCTCGTTCTTGGGACCTTCCAAACGACCCCGCATGACCAGCACGCCGCCAATTTAGGCGTGATCGAACAGTCGCTGGAGAACGTGAGGGCCATTGAAGGTATTTTTGAAGACCGCCTCCCCGACGAGCCGGCCAACCTCATGGACCTGCGGGATATGCTCAACCGCATGGCGGAGGCTATCCGCCCAATGACCACCGAGCCATCGTTAGAGCCAGCAGAAGCGTCCGGAGTCGAAGGCACTGCATCAAATGGCGGTAACGGGCAATCCTTTGGAGGCTCGATCAACAATCGCGAACAGGCCGGGGAACAACTGGAGCGCATCGCCCGCTACTTTGAGAAAAACGAGCCATCCAGCCCCCTTCCCTATCTGCTCCGCCGCGCCCGCCGCTGCATCGGCATGACTTTCATGGACCTCGTCGATGAACTGGCAAGCGATAAAAACCACGCCGTGCAGATTTTAAAGCCGGATAATGCCTCCGAAGAAAACGTAAATGATTAAACACTTGCCTTGACCTAAAAAAACAAACAGTTAGAAATCTCGTCGGTAATCGACGCAGCAAACCATCCAGCTTATGCCCAAGCCATCTGAAAGCAGCACCAAGTTTATCGAGCGCAACCGCGCACCACGCGTCCACATTGAGTATGAGCTAGATGTGAATGGAGCCCAGAAAAAGGTCGATCTGCCCTTCGTCATGGGCGTCATGTCAGACCTCTCTGGCAAGCTCGATCCGGAAAAGCCACTGCCGCCCGTCAAAGATCGCAAGTTTTTGGAGTTCGACATGGATAACTTCAACGATCGTCTGAAGGCCATCAAACCCCGCGCTGCTTTCAGCGTGCCAAATGTGCTTTCCGACGAAGGCGGCAACATGGCGGTGGACATCACCTTCGAAAGCATGAGTGATTTCTCCCCAGAAGTGATCGCCAAAAAGGTGGAACCACTGCGCAAGCTTTTGGAAACCCGCACCGAGCTCACGAACCTCCTGAGCTACATGGACGGCCGCACTCAGGCCGAAGACCTCTTGGAAAAGCTCATCCGCGATGAGTCGCTGATGAAGAGCGTCCTCTCTACCAAAAAGCCTGAAGACGCCTCAGCAGATTGATCCCGCCCCCTTTTCATCATTCTAATCTAGCCCAATAATGTCCGCGCAAACACAAGCACAGGCCGCCATCCAGGGAGCAACTCAGGAAGTCAGTGAATTTGACAAGCTGCTCCAGAAAAGCTTCGCCGCCAAGACCGACGAGCGTCTCGGAGCCGTGAAGTCGGCTGTTCAAACGCTCGCTGAGAGCGCCCTCGCCGGCACCACCGTCATCCGAGATGACGTGCTCACCTACATCCAGGATATCATCGCCAAGATCGATGAGAAGATGTCTGCCCAGCTCAACCAAATCATGCATCATGCAGATTTCACGAAGCTGGAAGGCTCGTGGCGCGGTCTTCATCACCTTGTCTTCAACACGGAGACTAGCACGCAGCTCAAGATCAAGGTGATGAATATCTCCAAGAAAGAGGTTCACAAGACCCTCAAATCCTACCCTGGAGCCAATTGGGACCAAAGTCCGCTCTTCAAGAAGATGTACGAGGAAGAGTTCGGCACGCCAGGCGGCGAGCCTTTCGGCACGATGATCGGTGATTTTGAGTTTGATCACAGCGCACCAGATGTCGAATGCTTGAGAGGCCTCTCCAAAATCGCAGCCACCGCCCACTGTCCATTCATCTCCGCCGCTGGCCCCAGCCTTCTGAACATGGAAAGTTGGCAGCAGCTTGGAGACAAGCGTGACCTCGCCAAGATCTTCGACACCGCCGAATACGCCGCTTGGCGCAGCCTGCGTGATGAGGAGGACTCCCGCTTCATCGGGATGACGATGCCCCGCTTCCTTTCCCGGCTCCCATACAGCACGAAAAACAATCCCGTGGATGCGTTTGCCTTCGAGGAAGATGCTACCAGCTCCAATCACGAGAACTTCGTCTGGTCAAACGCAGCCTACGCCATGGGCACCAACATCACCCGCGCCTTCAAAAAGAGCGGCTGGTGCGCCCAGATTCGAGGTGTGGAAAGTGGCGGTCTCGTTGAGAACCTACCCGTTCACACGTTCCCGACGGATGACGGCGGCGTGGACATGAAGTGCCCTACGGAGATCGCCATCACAGACCGCCGCGAGCATGAGCTGGCCCGCCTCGGCTTCATGCCCCTTTCCCATTGGAAGAACACGGATTACGCGGCCTTCATCGGGGCGCAATCTCTTCAGAAGCCGGCCAAGTTTGATGATAAGGATGCCACAGCGAACGCCAACCTCTCCGCACGCCTGCCCTATCTCTTTGCCTGCTGCCGCTTTGCCCACTTCCTTAAGTGCATCGTGCGTGACAAGATCGGCTCGTTCAAAGAACGTGACGATATGGAGCAGTGGCTCAACAGTTGGATCATGCAGTATGTGGTGGATTCCGGCGCGAGTGACGAGATTAAAGCGGAGAAGCCCCTCGCCTCCGCTCAGGTCGAGGTGCAGTCCAACCCCGAGGATCCCGGCTACTACAAAGCCCAGTTCTACCTGCGCCCGCACTTCCAGCTTGAAGGCGTGAACGTTAGCCTCCGCCTCGTTTCCCGCCTGCCCTCCGAACGCAAAGCGTGAACCATTTTCCCCAGTGATAGAAAACACTCGAACAACAAACCGCTAACCACCCAAACACCACCATGGCATTCGACACCTACCTCCAAATCGACCCGATCAAGGGCGAATCAACCGACGAAAAACACAAAAGCTGGATTGAAGTATTCTCCTTCTCCCACGGCCTTGCCCAGATGGGTTCCGGCGCGGTCAGCGGCGGATCCTCGCGTGTGGCAGGCAAAGTGGATGTGCAGGATTTCACCATCACCAAGCGTCTTGACCTCAGTAGCCCCTACCTCAACAAGAACTGCTGCTCCGGCAAGCACCTCGACAAAGCTGTCGTGGAAATCTGCAAGAGCACCGGACAGAAGGAGGTGTTCTATAAATACACCTTCGAGAACGTGGTCATCTCCTCCGTCAACATCGGCGGTGGTCAGGGCCAGGAGTTTCCTGTGGAAACAGTCTCCTTTACCTTCGGCAAGGTGAAATGGGAATACAATCACCTGGACAACAAGTCGGGTGCCAAGGTGGCCAGCATGTCCGCCTCCCACGACCTCGTCAAAAACGTCACCGCGTAAGACGAGGACGGGGCTGCCGGTCCGTCAAACCGGCCAGAGGCGTGCCTCCCTCACCGGGGCACGCCTTTTTCATTTTTTCTGTGCCCGTTCAGTTCAACCGTTCTTGCTCCCATGACTGCCCCCGAGGAAATCCAGGCCAAACTTAAGTCCAACGACCTAACCGGCGCTCTCGCCGCGTGCAAGGCGGCTATTCGCAAGGCCCCAACGGATGGCGAACTGCGTTTCATGCTTTTCCAACTTCTGAGCCTGCTGGCGGACTGGGAGGGTGCCTCGAACCAACTCGTCGCCTACTCCGAGCTAGTGGGACGGCAATCCCCCCTTCCCATCATTTTTAATCAGGTCATCCAGTCCGAGGTGCGCCGGAAATACATCTTCCAAGGCGAGGAGTCTCCCACCATATTCGGCGAGCCGCCTGCATGGGTTCCTTATTTGCTTCAGGCGCTTACGGCTTCCGCACGACAGCAGCCCGATGATGCCGCCGCCCTGCGCCAGAAGGCTTTGGAGGAGGCACCAGCTGTTTCGGGTAGCATCGACGGGCAGCCATTTTCCTGGATCATGGATGGGGACAGCCGAATAAGTATTCTGGTGGAGGCGATCATCCATGGGCAATACTACTGGGTGCCGCAGTCACGTCTCCGGGCCATCCGTATGGAGCCACCGACCCAGGCTCGCGACGCCATTTGGGCCGCCGCCACTCTTACCCTGGACAACAGCTCTGAAATCTCGGCTTTTATCCCTGTTCGCTATCCCGGAGCACAGTCCTGGACCAGTGATGCATTGAAGCTCGCGCGGGAGACCGCCTGGGAAAGCCCGGCGGTGGATTTTTATCTCGGCAGCGGTCAGCGTGTCTGGATGACGGATATCGGTGAGCATGCTCTGCTCGATACCCGTGAGATCATCTTCAACCCGCCGGCTTGAGCCGGGACAGGCCATGACGGAAGAAGCTGAACACCGCCTCCCCTGCCTCTTTGACCGGCTTGTCGATGAGGCACCCAGCCAGCGCGGCGACCTCGCCTCGAGGCGAAAAATTCAGCTCAAGGAATACAAGAGTTTTGTGCTTCGAGACCTCCGCTGGCTTCTGAACTCTCCTCGACACCTGCCTGGCTCGGAAATCTACGATTATCCGCTCGTTTCGCGTTCCGTGCTGAATTACGGAACCAGGGATCTGGCAGGCATGACCTCCTCTTCCCTCGATGTGCTGGAGATCGAGACCCAGCTTCGTGATGCCATCCTGGAGTTTGAGCCGCGTATCATTGCCGATTCCCTCCACGTCCGGCTTGTTCATGGAAGCGAAGACGGCAAAGTCTCCTTTGAGATCAACGGGCAGCTCTGGGCACATCCACACGCCGAACGTGTCGTCTTCCGCACGGAGATGGACCTCGAAACCGGGGCATGTGACATCGTTTCCGCCACATGAACCGCGCCTTCCTCGAACTCTACGAAAACGAGCTGCGGCACATCCGGGAGCATGCGGCTGAATTCGCCGCCGCCTACCCGAAGATCGCTGCCAGACTGGCTTTGGATAAGGAAGCCCGCGATGCCTGCCCCGACCCGTTCGTCGAGCGCTTGCTCGAGGGCTTCGCTTACCTCGCGGCTCGCGTGCAGATGAAGCTGGAGGCGGAGTTCCCCCGCTTCACGCAGGGCATTCTGGAAACCGTCTATCCTGATTACATGGCGCCCTGGCCCTCGGCGGCCATCGCCCGCTTTGAGCCAAAGTATGACGACAAATCGCTGCTCGGCGGCGCGGTGCTTCCGCGTGGGGCTTCGCTAAGTTCCCTCCGTGTGAAGGACGAGGCCACCACCTGCACCTTCACCACTGCCCACGAGCTACGCCTCCTGCCGCTTAGTGTGATGGAGGGGAAAAAAGGCGGCGAATATCACACGCGAAACTTGGGTGAGCTAAACCTCACCCGCTTCTGCCAGGATGCCAGAGCGGCCCTCAGGCTGCGCCTCGTGCTTCATGGACCTGACGATGTCACATTGGACAAGCTGGAGGCAGACCGCCTCGTCTTTTTCGTTCATGGAGAAGATCATCTGCCCTCGTTGATTCTCGAAAGTATCTTTTCCCATGCCCGTGGCGTTCTCATCACGGCGGCCGGAGATTCACGGCACAAATCTGCCACTTGGCTCGATCGCAGCTCGCTCGAGCACGCGGGCTTTTCAGAGACCGAGGCCATGCTGCCATGCGGCCACAGTTCCTTTGACGGGCATCGTATTCTCCGGGAACACTTCCTCCTGCCTCAGCGTCATCATTTCTTCGCCGTCAACGGCTTCCGTGCCGCTTTGAAGCAGCTCCAAGGACGTGAGTTTGATCTGATCATACCTTTGCGGGACAAACAAGACGGACTGGAGGGCTTTGTCACGGGAGAACTCTTCCAACTCAATTGCACTCCGATCGTAAACCTCTTTCGCAAACGTCTCGATCGTATTCCTTTGGGGCCTGGCTTCACCGAGTATCAGGTCATCCCCGACCGTTTGCGCATGCTCGACTACGAGGTGCATACCGTGCTCGATGTGACGGGTTACGGTCGCACCTCCACGGATCAGCAGGCCTTCCATCCCTTCTATTTGCAGCCAGCGCAGTCAGCCTCTCCTGTTGGATTCTACGCCGTCAACCGGCTTCCCCGCACGTTGTCTGAAAACGAACGGCACTTTGGCGCACGGTCCAGCTACGCAGGTAGCGAGGTCTTCCTCAGTCTGGTGGATCCTTCCTCCGCGCCTTTCTCGCCACGACTTGAGCAATTGGCAGTCACGGCGCTATGCACGAATCGCCACCTTCCCCTCACGATGCCGAAGGGCCTTGGAGACACTGATTTTCTTCTCGAAGACCACGCCGCCGTCGCCCGAGTGCGCTGCCTCGTCGGTCCCAGCTCACCGCGAGCCTCCTTTGCCGAAGGCAGGCACGCCTGGCGGGCCGTCAGCATGCTCTCGCTGAACTATCTCTCCCTCACGGATAACAAAACAACCTCGGGTGTGCTCGCCCTGCGTGAGCTGCTGCGTCTGTTCACGAACGCAAGTGTCAGCAGTCAGCGCATGCTGGATGGCATTGTGTCTGTGGAGTCCAAGCCCTCGCTCGCTCGCAGCCCTGGTGGTGGTCCGGTGGTTTTCATCCGTGGCATGGACGTCGATCTAACTTTGGACGAGGACCGGTTTGCCGGCTCCGGGGTATTCACACTTGCTAGCGTGCTCGATCAATTCTTAGCCCGCTACGTCACCATCAACAACTACACCCGGCTGAGGCTTCTCACCGTGCAAAGAAAGGAGGTGCTATCATGGCCCCCGAGGCTCGGCAGGATCCCGCCGCTCTGATGCAGGCCCTCAGCACGGAGCCTTGGCGCTTCGATTTCTTCCAGGCCGTCCGCCTCCTGGAATGCCTGCATGACTCCGCCCCTCGCGTCGGGAGGTCCAAGATGCTGCGTGAGGATACCGTGCGCTTCGGCCAGCTCCTCAGCCTGGCCTGCGCCCCGAGCAGTCTGGCCGCTCCGCAGAATGAACGCCGGCCACAAAAGATTACGGTAGAGTTCACCGGCCTCACCGGGCCTCATGGCCCCATGCCGCTGCGGCTCACCGAATTCATCCGCAACCGGCTGCGTGGCATCCAGGACCCTGATGCGCCGCAATTCGAGACCGATTCATCCGAAAAACCGGGCTCCCTCGCTCCAAAAGACTCCACCCTAGCCGAGTTCCTCGATCTCTTTCATCACCGCATGATCGCTCTGTTCTACAGGGCCTGGGCGGTGGCTCAGAAAACGGTCGATTTTGATCGCGCGGAAGACCGCAGCTTTGCCGAATGGACGGCCAGCCTCGCCGGCTTGGGCCTGCCCGAACTCGACGGGCAGGACAGCATTCCCACTTGGGAAAAACTGCCATTTACCGGACATCTCGCCTGTCAGACACGCCATGCCGGAGGACTCGAGGGCATCCTGGCGGCCACTTTTTCCACTCCGGCAAAGATCTATTCCTTCACCGGGCATTGGATCAACCTTCCCGAGCAGGAACGCTGCAAGCTCGGAGACCGAAACCGTCCGGGCACCCTCGGGCGCAGTTGCGTCGTCGGTGCACGAATGTGGGATCAGAATCTCAAATTTACTGTCCACCTCGGTCCCATCTCCCTTCAGCAGTTTAGTGCTTTTCTCCCTGGCTCAGCCTGTCATCGCCGTCTGCATGACTGGATCGATTTTTACACCAGTAAGCAGTATTACTGGAAGGCAGTTGTTCTGCTGAAAAAAGAAGAGGTGCCGAAGATTTGTCTTGGTCGCTCCGGGCAGCTTGGGTACACTTCTTGGCTGGGCACTCTCCCGTTCCCGCATGATCCTGGTGATTATCAGGTTCGTGGAGGCGGCCTCACCGCAGCGGAAAACTCGTAAAATCACTCCCGCACAGACCTCACCCTCAAATCATCCCTCCCTATGGCTGAAATCCGCCCCGCTGATCTTTTCGGACGACTGAACCGCCTCGCTTACAAAAGCATGGAAAGCGCCACCACCTTCTGCAAGCTGCGTGGCAATCCCAGAGTCGAGCTCATTCACCTGATGCACCAGTTGCTCAACGAGCAGGACAGTGACCTCCACCGCATCATCCAGTACTTCAGCCTCGATCCATCGAAGCTCAGCACTCACCTTCAGCGCAGCCTCGACCTACTGCCCCGAGGCTCCAGTAGCATCAGCGGCTTCTCCCAGCCCTTGCGAGAGGCCGTCGAGCAGGCATGGGTCTATGGTTCGCTGATGTATAAGCAGGGTAAAGTCCGCACCGGGCACCTCGTGGTCGGCCTTCTAAAAAGCCCCAGCCTCTCCAGCCACTTCCTCGCCCTCAGTGACGAGTTTCGCAAAATCAACGCTGAGCAGATCACTGATGAGTTCACCAAAATCGTCACCGGCTCACCCGAGGATGGCATGACGGAAACTGTCGGCGCAGGTGCCGCTCCCGGCGAGGCCAGCGGAGCTGTCCAGGCAGATGGCAAAGCTGGCAGCTCGCTTGCCCAGTTCGCCGTCGATCTCACCCAGCGGGCACGCGATGGCGAGATCGATCCCATTCTCGGTCGAGACGAGGAAATCCGCCAGATCGTGGACATCCTCATGCGCCGTCGGCAAAACAATCCCATCCTCACAGGAGAGGCAGGCGTCGGCAAGACCGCTGTGGTCGAGGGCTTCGCCCTTCGCATTGCCAGTGGCGATGTCCCGCCTGCACTCAAGGAGGTCAGCCTATTGTCACTCGACCTCGGCCTTCTGCAGGCAGGTGCCAGCATGAAGGGCGAATTCGAAGACCGACTCAAAAAGGTCATCGAGGAAGTTCAGGCATCCCCAAAACCGATCATCCTCTTCATCGACGAGGCCCACACCCTCATCGGTGCGGGAGGTCAGGCCGGCCAGAATGACGCCGCGAATCTTTTGAAGCCCGCCTTGGCCCGCGGCACCCTCCGCACCATCGCCGCCACCACCTGGGCCGAGTACAAAAAGTACTTCGAAAAAGACCCCGCCCTCACCCGCCGCTTCCAAGTCATCAAAGTGGAAGAGCCTGACGAGGAAAAAGCCGTGCGCATGATCCGCGGCCTCGCGCCCGTTCTTGAAAAGCATCACAAGGTTCCCGTTCTCGATTCAGCACTCGAAGCCGCAGCTCGCCTCTCCGGCCGGTATATTCCGTCCCGGCAGCTTCCGGACAAAGCCGTCAGCCTCATCGACACCGCCTGTGCCCGCGTCGCCATCAGTCAGCATGCCACCCCGGCGGAGGTTGAGGATTGCTCCCGCCTGATCGACGTTCTGAAAACCGAGATCGAAATCCTCGAAAAAGAGGGAGCCATCGGCGTCGATCACACCAAGCGGAAGGCAGATGTCACTGGCCGTGTCACCACCGAAGAAGAACGCCTCAAGGGCCTCACTGAACGCTGGCAAAGCGAGAAATCTCTGGTGCAGAAACTCCTCGCCGCCCGCCTGGAAACCCAAAAAGCCGAAGTGGGTGCCAAGCCAGCTCTCCTCGCCCAGTGTCTCGAAATCGAAAAAGACCTCGCCACCATGCAGGGCGAGACACCGCTCGTCTTCCCCCATGTCGATGAGCAGGCCGTCGCGGCTGTCATCTCCGATTGGACCGGCATTCCCGCAGGGCGCATGGTCAAAAACGAGATCGAGCAGACCCTCAAGCTGGCGGACATCCTTGAGCGCCGTGTCATCGGCCAGCGTCACGCTCTCGAAACCATCGCCCGCCGCGTGCAGACGAGCCGCGCACGGCTTGATAACCCCAACCGGCCCATCGGTGTCTTCATGCTCGCCGGTCCCAGCGGAACCGGCAAGACCGAAACCGCCCTCACCCTGGCCGAGACACTCTTTGGCGATGAGAGCAGCCTCATCTCCATCAACATGAGTGAGTTCCAGGAGTCCCACACCGTCTCCACTCTCAAAGGAGCCCCTCCCGGATACGTCGGCTACGGAGAAGGCGGCAAGCTCACCGAAGCCGTCCGCCGCCGCCCCTACTCCGTCGTCCTCCTCGACGAAGTCGAAAAAGCCCATCCCGACGTCCACGAGATTTTCTTCCAAGTCTTCGACAAAGGCTGGATGGAAGACGGAGAAGGCCGCTTCATCGATTTCAAGAACACCCTCATCATCCTCACCAGCAACGCCGCCCAGGACGTCGTCACCAGCCTCTGCAAAGACCCCGAACTCATCCCCGATGCCGAGGCCCTCGAAAAGGCCATGCGCACCCCACTCACCAAGGTCTTCCCGGATGCTCTGCTCAACCGCCTCGTCGTCGTCCCCTACTACCCCATCAGCCAGCAGATGCTGCGCACCATCATCACGCTCAACCTCCGCAAGGTGGAAAAGCGTGTGAAGGAAAACCACGGCATCCCCTTCCACTATGGCGAGGACGTCATCGACCTCATCGTCCAGCGCTGCACCGAACTCGAACGCGGTGCCCGCCTCGTCGATGCCATCGTCACCAACCAGCTTCTCCCCGAAATCGGCCGCGAATTCCTCACCCGCATGATGGAAGGCCGACCCCTCGAAAAAATCGCCGTCAAAGCCAAGGACGGCGAGTTTGCTTTTGAGTTTTAAAACCCAGGAGATGCGTCTGCAACAGCTTGCCGCTCAAAGCTACGTTAAAATCAACAATTCCTGACCATGAACAATATACCATTGACTCCAAAAAATGGAGGCGGCCTTTGCCTCTCTCCTTCTGAATTGAAGGCTGCAGATATCATTGTTTCCACCACTGGCGCGACAGTTTCTGGAGTCGTTCGTTTTGGCACCGGCAGCCCCGTAAGCCATGCGATGCTTTACGTTGGCGGCGGGAACGTCGTAGAAGCAGTTGGATCAGGCGTGCGTGAGGTTCCCCTGAAGTCCGCCTTTAATGATGCCTCTCTTGCAGTCGCATATCGCATGACAGACCTCACGATGCGCGAGGCTGAGGCGGTAATTCGTTTTGCCAAAAACAATGTTGGCCGGGCGTATGACAAAGCAGGTGCCGTTGGTGCAGGTTTGGCAGCTAACAGCCCAGCCTGCTTTCTCCTAGGCGCGGTGGTCTGCGCAGTGGTTAGATCAGGAACTGCTTCAGTTCCAAACAATTTTTACTGTTCCGAACTTGTTCTAGCGGCTTTTGCTTCTGCCAACCGCCCCATCATTAACCAGAACCCATCGACTTCCGTGCCACAGGATATCATCCGCGCATACAGTGTGGGCAGATTGGAATATCTGGGCCACCTAGTCTTGTAACTCCCTTTTCACATGAGGCTGTACGCGCTCCTTTTCCTATCCGTCACGCTTGCCCACGCCCAGGACCAATACCGCATCTTTGCGCCGACCAAGGATGTGGCGATGCTAGTCGATGTCTCGGTTTCGGTGAAAAAAGACTCGGGAGGTCACGAAGAGGCCCTGGGCATCATCCAGGCGATTGTGTCTGGTGAAGGAATCGGTGGCACCAAGTTTAAATCAAACTGGAGCATGGATACCAATCCTGAGATGGCCGGGCTGTTTGGTGCTTACCTCGGTCAGGTGACCAATGGCGATTCGGCGGAGCTTCGGCCGCTCATGGACATCCATAACAGCTTTCTCTCCATGCATATCGGAACCGTGGAGACCGTCCTGACTCAAGGCCGGAACCCCATTCGGCTTAAAAAGACGGAAGAGATTAAGGAGCTAATCAAGGCGGGTTATCCGGCCATTAGTGCCATGAATGACAAAAGCACCTGCTTCTGGCTCGCCATGGCGCGGGCGGCAGGCACGCTTTCCCAAAGTTCTAAACTAGGATACTACCTCTTTGTAGTCTCTGATGAAGAGGATGACCCCGACTATCGTGAAACCGGCCCGCCGGGTCACACAGATGGGGACTACGACAAATACAGCAAAGGACTCGCCAAGACCTACCCTGAGACAGCTATCCGGGGCGAGATCTCCCGATACTTTGATTACAAGGGAACCAACTCCCGCAATGTCGATATGTACCAGCCACGCGGAGACTTCAAACAGGTGCCCATCGCCAAGTTCACTCACACTGGCTACCGAGAGCAGAAAGCTCGGGTGAAAATCGCCTGGTATGCCATGGGTGTCGTGCCGCAGCGAGTGCATGTCCCTCGGGTGATCCAACCGGTTCAGGCCGACGAGCCATTGGTCATCGCACCGGAGGCCTATCAGCCGCCCAAGCTGGAGCCAACATTGAAGTGGCTGGGCGGCCTGTCCGAGGTTTCACGGAAACTCTTTGACTATCAGTCACCGTTGCTCGTCTGGCAGGTCACAAATGCGGAAGTGACGGGTTATACTGCCAGCGGCAAGCCATCCCTACTGATCGAAGGCCGCAGCCTCCCAGTGAAGAAGATCACCTCCTCCCGCCACGATCTCCAAACCGCCAGCCTGCCTGAGAAACTGGCCGATGGAAGCATGGCAGCCAGCCTTCGCATTGATGGTCTGGAAAGCGAGGAAGTGAAGTTCGAGGTTCAAAGGCCGACGCTTGGGTGGCTCTACTTTCTAGCCTGGTCATCCGGGATCATCGCCGTGGCCGTATTCGCCATTTCCTGGCGCAGTCTCCGGCAGACTGGTGCCAAGAAACCAAGGACGGCATGATGCGCCGGTTCACATTTTCTTGGTTTGAATGATCCTTAGCATGTTTCTACCGAGCAGATTGAGAAACTGCTCGGAGAGTTCCTCCGTGCTGTAGGTTTCTGCCAGATGCAGATAGTGTTTCCAGTAGTCCTGTGGTGTCGAATCGCCGCCCTTAGCCTCATACTGCACAATGGACTCGATGTTCTGAGGACCAAATTTATCGAAGAACCAAGCCGCAAATTCCTTGCCAGCGGTCTCGACCGCTGAAACAGCGGCAACAGCCAGGTAAAAAGTCTTCGAAACCATCTGCCCCACATCTGCTCTTTTCGTGGACGGTGCGCCAAGAAGAAACTGGGCCAATGATTCGTCTGGAGCGAGGGCAGGCTTGTGAAAGGACGTGGTGTATTGGTGATTTGTGACAATCTTTTCCCACATCGCCCATACCTGCGGATGGAGCTGGAGGAACTGCTCAGACATCAGCCCAAGCATCTGCATGGAGCGGACTAGATGAATGACCATGCCTGCTTGGAAATGCGTGGTGCCAAGCGTGGATTGAATTTTTTCAACCGTCTTCCCCAGCCGTGCGATTTCATCTTTATACTCCGGCACCGTCAGGTGCATGCTCACCTTGTTTCTGGATAGGACCTCTGCCACTGGTTCAGCCGCGACATTCTGAGGCAGCCCGATCCCAGCTTCCGCCAGCTGCTTCGCGATGCTCTCACGCCTATCAGCTGAGAGCCCAGATGCCTCCTGGATGAGTCGCTCCGTCAACGTCTGCGCATCAGCAGCAGGTTCAGGTGGAGATGGTGCGCCAGCGTGTTTGACCGGTAGAGGTTCATTTCGAGCCGAAGCTTCCAAAACCTTCCTCTCCTGATAAAAAGGAAACTCTTCATCCAAGGCACGCAGGCTGGTGACGCGGAACCGCTCGTCCATCTCTCCAAGCTCAGCCAAAGCATCCGCGATGTACTGCCACACCGCCGCGCCACGAGTGGAAGGATCATCGGCGGCGAAACTCTCCTGCCAGATATGCAGTCTCATCGCCGTTTTCGCGGCCCAGTCTCGTTCATTGATCACATTCATGGTGCTTGCTGCCTACCTTCCTGCCGACCAGGACTGCGGCGGCAGGACAATAATCGCAAACCTTCCAACTAAACAAGGCGCTTTATCGAACGATCAGAAGCTCAGAGACAGCCCCATATGCGTGTAACTATCGCCCTGCGTGGAGTACTTCGGACTCAAATCGGCGGCATTCACACGGGTGCGATCCAGCTTCTCCAATTGATAGCCGTAATCCAAGCGGAAGGTCATCGACTTATTGAAACGGTAACGTAAGCCCAAACCGATGCTGGAGGCGTTCAAGATTTCTCCCGGTTCTGCAGCTGTGGGATTGAAGACATCCGCCCACCCATAGTCGTAAAAGACCAGAAAACGAAGCTCGTCAGTGCGGTCCTCCGCATTCATCCAGCGATCCGGGGTTTTCTTCGCGAGCCATTGCAGCGGGTGGAGAGCGGGTGAATAAAGCTCCGTCTGGATGAAGATACCGCGGTCGCCACGCATCGTACGTTCCGGATAACCGCGAACAGAATCCTGCCCACCCAGTCCCAATTGCTCAGAAGCTACGAGATTTGCGGTGGACCACTGCCCAGTGCCGCGCACTACCAACTTGATGTCATCCAGACGCTTCGTCAGAGCTCCAAGGTCCACCAAGCGGGAGAAATTCCCACGGAAGTAGCTGTAATCCGCCGTGCCTCCCGTGCGGGCCGTCAGGAAATCCGCGTCAGTATTGTTTCGGGTGATCGAACCAGGAGCATAAAAGTAGGCTAAACTGGCTGTCGTCTCGCCCCACTTGTCCGTCTGCCGCAGGTTGTACTCAGCCACATACTGGGCCACCTCAATCTGCGTCGGGAACACATTTACGCCGCCGAAGAACAGGTTGTTCGACTGGTTCTTGTAATCGAAGCCGATGCCGACTTCGTGATAGAGGGCGAATTCGCGGGATTTGTCCTGCGCACGCTTGGCCGCCTCCGTGATGAGCCATTCCGGCAGCTTGTAGAACCAGCGGCCGCCTAGAATCCAGGCATCACCTTCGATCAACTGATTCACGCCTGCGGTGGGAATGTTCACCGCGCTCTGCATGAAGGCACCATAGAGCTGGATGGTGGAATTCAGGGATGGCACCGGAATTTGGTAACTGCCGATGATCGCGTGGAAGAGATCGAAACTCTCGGCGCTCTGCGCTTGGAAGCCGAGCTGGTGGTTGTAGCCCGTGTTGAACGCATCATACCAGACGAAACCGGCATTGAAGCGGTTCTCACCCAACACCACGGTACCGGTGTTATCCCAGCCAGTAAATGCCTGGATGGGAACGAGTTGGCGTGATTGCAGAGCCAGCTCGACATCTGTGAGGCCCAGTTCCGCGCCCGGCGTCAGACTCACTGAGGCACTGCGATAAGGATGTGCATCCTGGCGGCCCAACCGCGCCCAAGGACTGATGTTCAGGCTTGAGACAGATTGGGTGATCGTATTCATATCCAACACTTCACCACGCTGCTTTTCCAGCGCCCGTGGCACCCGGGGGGCAGGAGCTTGATACCAGCGCCGTTTCTCCTCACCAGCATAGCGGATCTCACCCAGCCGACCTTCCAACACAGCCACCTTGAGTGTATCACCGATCTCCTGCTCAGGGATGTAAACGTGTGTCGTGGGCCGCTGCTCCTTGCTGTAGTGCTCCAGAATGTCCTTCACGATCTTGTCGAGTGTGTTGAAACTCACGCCCTTGCCGACGTAGCGACTGCGCAGCAGGCTGGTAATGCCGTCTGCCGAAGGTGTGGTCAGCCCTTCGCCAAGAGTGATGCCAGCCGGGCTGCTGGATGGGACCTGACTAGGCTTACCCGTCACTTCTTTACGATCATCCTTAAATAGATGAATGCCTTTGAGCTTCGGGATGAAGACCGCATTAGGATCGAGCAACCCACCGGAAGCATCCGCCCCCTCCGCCACGGGCGGCAGCGGTTTGAGATTGGGATTGTCCGGGGTGAGCGCCATAGGTTGAGGCGCGTTCTTAGCCGGTAGCAGGGCAGGAGAACCACTTCCGCCAGCAGCACCGCTCGCGGGGAGATCCCCAGCAGGCTCTTTCATTTTCACCGGAGGCTTGGCAGCCGCCGCAGGTTTGGCAGGCTCCGCAGGCTTGGCTTCCGCCGTAGGTTTGGCAGGCTCTGCTGGTTTGGCCTCTTCCTTTTTGACTTCAGCAGCGTCCTTGCCCCCCACGCTGAGCAGGGGAGATTGCACCCGGATCTGAGGCAGGCGGCTGAAGTCCGGGCTAATTCCCTGGGCATTCAGCAGGGGGGGAGCACTGGCAGCCAGCGGAAAGAGCAGGTAGGCGGAGTAACGGGTGAATCGCGTTTTCATAGGCATTCGGGAGTCTGCTTTCGGGGTGATGAAATAGATAGGGGTGGCAGGATTACTGGTTCGTCAGCGGCAGACCGTCCAAGATGGATTTCGGCGTCTCATTGCCCACCTTCGAGGGATCATAGGCAGGCGTGCCGTAGCCAGCGTCCATCAAATCCTGAAAGTCATATCCCAGGAACTGCAGCGGACCGAAACTGTCCGGATCGATCACACTCTCGCCGCGGCTTTGTTTAAACGCGGCCATCAGTGCATTGAGCTGTTTACGGCGGTCTTTGTTAACCGTGAGAACTTCGCCAGCACTCGCAGGATCCGCCATTTCCATCAGTTTCTTGAACAGGTCATCAATATTCAACTGACCCGCTTGGTCATTCACTTCCAGCGGCCCCGCGATGGCGAGCACACGATGCGTGCTACCGGCATTCACGAAGTTCAGGTTGTTGCCAGCACTACCAACAAAAGCAGTGTTCGGACTGAAATTGACGGGGCTAAAGCGTTCACCCACAAAAGGATCGAAAGTCGAGGCAGACTGAGTATCCACATAGATGACTGCTGGGCCAGTTCCCAAACCCAAACCAAAAGCTCCACCAGCATCAACATTGAAGTTATCAGGGCCTCCCACCGTGCCTGCCACGCTGTTGTGATTGGCGACGAGCACCATCGCATAGTCGGTTGGAGTCGTGTCAGATGAAAGTGTGCTGATAGCTGCACGTGCCGTCACCACGACATTGGGTCCCGTCACCTTCATTCCGCCATCCGTGACGATCTTCACGCCACCACCAGGCACATTGATCACATCCGTCAGATTGAGTCCGCCACCTTGGTCGAAGAAGACGAAGTCATTTCCCGCACCGGACACCGCCACCGCACCGAGATTGGTGATCTGATTGATCCCGAGACTATGGAGTAGCACATCCCCAACAGCCGTGACCTCCAGGGTTGTAGCAAGCACAGGGCCTACCTGGGTAATTCCGCCACCAGTATTGAAAGCAAGGGTCGTGCCCGTGTTGATGCCCGCAGCCGCCACTTGCAGATTGTTGATGTCAGTTAGGGAGATTGAAGCCCCAGATGTTGCAGTAACATCACCAACAAAATCATTCCCTAGAGTCAGCAGTATGGCTCCAGCGTTACTCGTGAGTGTCACCAAGCCCGCCGGACCGGCCAACGGAGTCTGCTTGATTGCACCGCTCTGAGTGATGCCCACCGCATTAACCGTGAAGGTTCCTGAGCCGAGAGTCGAAGTGCCAAACTCCAGAGCGTTGGTGTCCGTCACCGCTACATCGTTGGCACCTGTGTTATTCAGCGATACCGCGCCCGTGAAATTATTGGCCGGGTTGGTTAATGTGATGGTTGAAGCAGCCGTGGTGACAGAGGTGGTGCCAGGTATCACCAAAACACCTGCTTGTGTGACTGCTGCTGCTGCGTTGTCCGTCACAACCGTTAAATTCTTACCAGCCGCCAATCGAATCTCAGGAAGCGCAAGTGCGTCTCCGCTCTGGATGGAAACATCGCCTGTTACTGGGAATCCCCCCGGTACCGATGGGTTGATCGCCGCTAGATTGAGTGTGTTGGTATCTCTCAATTCCACCTTGTTCGCGGTGCCGATCGTCACCAATCCAACAAAATTGTTGTCCTTGTTCTTGGCGTTAATATTGCCAGAGCCAGCTCTGAAAATTGTCGCGACCGGTGTTGTGACAATATCATTATAA
Source organism: Verrucomicrobiaceae bacterium (assembly GCA_040381795.1). GTDB lineage: Bacteria > Verrucomicrobiota > Verrucomicrobiia > Verrucomicrobiales > Verrucomicrobiaceae > Prosthecobacter. The sequence goes on from JBEIGR010000025.1 coordinate 18,673, forward strand.
ATCTGATCGCCCGTCGTCGTCACAGACCCGCCGTTGATCGCCGTCGTTCCACCACTGTCGGTCGTCAAGCTGGCGGCTCTCACCGTTGAAGTGAGCGTCGTAGCACCTGTGCTGTTGAGCGTCAGCGCACCTAGCGGGTCGACCGCACCTACCGCGCCCGTGAGCGTGATGTTCCCCGTTCCCGCCTGCAGCGTCAGTGGCTCCAGCACACCACCAGCCGTGCCGTTGGTCGTGCCGGTCACCAAAATGTTCCCCGCACCTGCTCCGGTCGAGAGCGTCGGCGTCGCCGCCTCCGCGATCACCAAGTTGCCGCCGATCGTCAGGTCCGTGTTGGTCGTCGTGATGTTCGCCGCTAGGTTCACATTCCCCGTCGCGTTGCACGCTCCGGTCGAGGTGATGGTCCCCGTGGCGTTCTTGGTCAGCAACCCGCTGTTGGTGAACGTCGTCGTCCCCGCAGAGGCGAAAC